>NZ_KV824151.1:0-2482 GCF_001815995.1 Dietzia sp. HMSC21D01
GTTCTTCGACCGCGCCCTACAGGCCCTGGAGGATCAGGCCGACGTGGAAGCCGCGGCTGCCGCTCGCCGCGAGGACGACAGCATCTCCCACGAGGACCTCATGGCGGAACTGGGCCTGTAGACCTGCGCACCCGCTTGCCTGATGCCCTATTCGATCTCCTATAAGCCCTCAGCCGCCAAAGCCCTGCGCAAAATTCATCCCACCGAGCAGAACCGAATCGTCCGCGCCATCGAAGCCCTCGCGGTGACACCGCGACCGCCTGGCGCGATTCAGCTCGCCGGAGGCGACGGCGAACTCCGAATCCGCGTGGGCAACTACCGCATCATCTACGACATCGAAGACGACGCCCTCGTCGTACTTGTGCTGCGCATCGGCCACCGCGGCGACGTCTACAAGTGACTCCGTCCCACGCCAAGTCGCCACCGGGCGTTCGAGGAGGCACCACTCGCCGACGCCGATAGGACGCGTTTCGACAATCCGCAGCCGGCACGGCTCGCGATGGCAAGATCCAACGCCTAAGCAGACAAGCCGAAGCTGCTAGAACTGCTCGTTATCCAGGGTCTCGACGCCACCAAGGGCGGCCCACTAACGGCATTGAAAATCATCCAGTCACCGACTGCGCCGATATGCGGGAACACCCGTGGGGCAACGCGGCCCGGCCACCAAGAGTTCTGCCAGCGGGAAGGCGACCCAGAACAACAGGAGCAGCTCCGGCCGGCACGACCGGCAGCACGGCCAACTACCAATCGGGCTCAACCCACAATTGCCGGCGAACGCGAACATGGGAAGTTCGCAGTTCAGACGCTGGTTGCCAACCCCCCCTCATCACAGGGCGGGCTCGTCGCGCGGCTAGACGCCCGGGCTCGATGCTCGCACCGGACTTGCCTACCAGCCTGAGAATCACCATCTCTTCGGTGGCCGACACCGTCAGCGGTATATACCTCGATCCGTTTTTACCGACGACGGTTTTTACCTCTGGCGAGACTACTCAGGAAGTGCGTTTCGAATAGCTGCCTCGATAAACTCAGACACGGTCTCCCCTTGTTGGATGGCCGCGATCTTCGCTCTCCGGTACACCTCAACATCAAGCGCTAGAGATGTCTTCGTACGCCGAGGACCGGCCGGACGTGCGGCTTCAGAAGCAGAGAACGTTTCCGAGACCGGCCGGATGGGAGCTGCGGCCCGTGGGCGCAAACTACGGCTCACCGGTTCCGATTTGCCACTCATTTAGTCACCTCAACGATCTCGTCCATCAGATCTCGATAGCCGAAGAAGCTTGTTGGACATGTGCCGAATGACTGGCGTATCGCCTGTCGCTTCCCAATCACATTCTCGAATACGAACACCCCTTCCGATTCAAGGGCCTCCTTTGTGAGCTCGAGCAGCTTAGTGCCGAGCTCAACGCTCGTGAGAAGGACGCCAGCTGGCTTATGTGCAGCAGCCTCCAACGTCGGCCAGACGCGCTGGAGGTCCAACCCAGACGGCGCAGTGGGGACCACGACAACATCAGCCGCATCGATCGCGGCCTGAATGATGTCAGCAGCACCCGGAGGCGTGTCGATCACTGTGATGTCGCTACTAGATGCGCGCGAAAGCGTGATCTTGTTCGCGGGCGAGACTTGAAACGGCAAAGGCGCACTCCCCTCCGTCGCAATCTCAGCCCAGCTAGTGGCCGACCCCTGAGGGTCCGCGTCTAGCAACTCAGCCGACTTGCCCTGCGCACTCGCGACCGTCGCTAGGTAAATGGCGGTGGTCGTCTTACCGACGCCACCCTTGGTGTTAACTACCGCAATCTTCAAAACCCGCTACACCTCAATCCTCTTATACCGCGATACCGCTGTACCTATTGTGGTCATCACCTTGATACCAAAACTGCAGCACAGGAGCGCGTTAGCCACGCCGAACATCCCGAAATACCTTTGGACCGATAGCGGCACATCAGTAATCACCGTTAGACCGATACTGGTGTTGCGGTATACACCGGCGACGGTTTGGCGGGATATACCGCTGCGGGTGTGCCGCAGCCGCTGACCGCCGACAGAGCCGTAGGCGGCGCCAAAAACTCCACCTCACCTAGGCGTGTCGATAGGATTTGTGGCGCCAAGTGTGGGAGTTTTCCTCCCATGGCGACGAAGCAGCGGGGCCCCGGGCGACCGTCATTCGGCGAGCGCATGCGCGTGCCCGTCCGTATGGCCCCTGAGGTGTACGAGGCACTTCGGGTGGAAGCCAGGTCTAGAGGCGTCTCGATGTCTCAATACTTGGCTGACCTCGCCGCCATCAATCTTGGCCTGCCCGAGGCCGTAGTTCCACCTGCAGATGAGGAGGCAATTTCAGCGTGAGGCGTTGGCCGGCCCGCGCCCGGCCAACAGTTGAACACCCCGCAACCCTGAAATGACTGATCCCGGCCCACTGGCAGGTGGACCGGGATCGAAAGTCAAGAGTTCGAGTTACCGCTCAAACTCGGTGTTGCTCACCAATTAG
>NZ_KV824152.1:0-7357 GCF_001815995.1 Dietzia sp. HMSC21D01
CGGACCCGCGCGTGCCACGGACCTCGGTGCGGCGGCCGGACCCGGCGCCGGTGGGGGCGCCGATCCGACCTCCGGCGCTCTCGGGGATGCCGAGGTCGCTGCGCAGGTGGGGCGAGGTGGAGTAGGTCTCGGCGGGCTCGCCGAAGTCCAGCCCGAGGGCCTTGTCGATCAGTCCCCACCGGGGCAGGTCGTCCCAGTCGACGAGCGTGACCGCGACGCCGGTGCGCCCGGCGCGGCCGGTGCGGCCGATGCGGTGGACGTAGGTCTTCTCGTCCTCGGGGCACTGGTAGTTGATGACGTGGGTGACGTCGTCGACGTCGATGCCGCGGGCCGCGACGTCGGTGGCGACGAGGACGTCGACGTCACCGGAGCGGAACGCCTTGAGTGACTTCTCGCGCGCGCCCTGGCCGAGGTCGCCGTGGATCGCGCCCACGCGGAAGCCGCGCTCGGCGAGGTCGTCGGCGAGCTTCTGGGCGGTGCGCTTGGTGCGGCAGAAGATCATGGTGGCCCCGCGGCCCTCGGCCTGCAGGATGCGCGCCACGACCTCGGGCTTGTCCAACGAGTGCGCCCGGTAGACGTGCTGGGTCGTGTTCTCGTGGGTCGCGCCGGAGTCGGCGGCCTCGGCGCGGATGTGCGTGGGCTTGGTGAGGAACGTGCGGGCCAGGGTGATGATCGGCCCGGGCATGGTGGCGGAGAAGAGCATGGTCTGCCGCTTCTCGGGCACCATGCGCAGCAGCTTCTCGATGTCCGGGAGGAAGCCCAGGTCGAGCATCTCGTCTGCCTCGTCCAGGACCAGGGCCTCGACCTTGCCGAGCACGAGCTTGGACTGGTTGGCCAGGTCGAGCAGGCGCCCGGGGGTGCCCACGACCACGTCGACGCCCTTCTCGAGGGCCTCGGTCTGCTGCTCGTACGGGGTGCCGCCGTAGATCGCGAGGACCTTGAGGGGACGGGTGCCCGAGCCGGTGGACGCGGTGAGCCCGGTGGCGGCGATCTTGAGGTCCTGGGTGACCTGGATGCACAGCTCTCGCGTGGGCACGATCACCAGCGCGCGGGGCGTGCCGTCGAGCTCACGGGTCGCCTCGCCGGTGGAGATGCGGTGCAGGAGCGGCACGCCGAACCCGTAGGTCTTGCCCATCCCGGTGCGGGCCTGACCGATGAGGTCCGAGCCGGCCAGGGCGAGCGGCAGGGTGAGTTCCTGGATGGCGAACGTGTGGGTGATGCCGCGCTCGGCGAGGGCGGTGACGATCTCGGGTCGGACGCCGAGCTCGGCGAAGCTGGGGGAGGAGTCGGAGGACGGGGCGTCGACGACCGCGGTCGTCGTGGCCATGCCGTCTACGTCTTCTGTGGTGACATCTGTGGTGGACAGGGCGGTGCCTTTCTCGTCTCGCGCGCGGATGGTGTCGGGCCGTCGGAGTTCGGCCTCGCGAGCGGGGCGCGCGCACATTTCCACGGGACCCGCCGTACCCGACGCCGGTGTGGCCGGGCGCGGAGAGTGGTCCACGTGCGCCCATCCTATCCCGTGCCGCCGCCCCGGGCGGGGCTCGGGCTAGCCTGGGTCGCACGCATCATCGATGACGGCGTGACATGCGCCTACGACGAGAAGGGCAGGCACCGTGGAGGTCAAGATCGGCATCGCCGACAGCAACCGTGAGCTCGTGTTCAAGACCGGGATGGAGCCCGACGACGTGCACAAGCGCGTCGAGGCGGCCCTGACCGCGGACGCCAAGGGGATCCTCGAGCTCGAGGACGAGAAGGGCCGTCGCTACCTTGTGTCGACCGACCGGGTGGCGTATGTGGAGATCGGCGAGTCCGCCCGGCGACCGGTGGGCTTTTTGTCCTGACGCCGGCGACCGTCCGTCCGCCGACCGTCCGCCGAGCGTCCGCGCTCCCGGGCGGGCGGGCCGCGCGCGGCTCGGGGTCAGGCCTCGGGTGCGGGCCGGTCACCGCCGTGGCGCGGGATCTTCGACAGGCCGCCCCAGCACAGGGTGACCGTGGTCGAGACCGCGTCCTCGCGTGGGATCGGCCGACCGGCGTCGAGCCAGTGGCCGGCGCTGACCCGGCTGGCGCCGACCAGCCCGACGGCGAGCAGGCGCGATCGGTGCACGTCGAGGCCGGAGTCCCCCCGCACCAGGTCGTGCACCGCGTCGATGCACCCCTCGGTGGCCCGGTCGAGTTCGCGGCGGACGTCCTCGTCCCCGGACTCCGAGTAGAAGACCAGTCGGAAGCCCCGGGTGTCGTTGTCGGCGTAGGAGAAGAACGTGTCGACGGCCGCCTCGACGCGGCGGCGGTTGTCGGAGGTCGAGTCGAGCGCGGCCCGGATCCGGCCGAGCAGCGCGTCCACGTGGTGGCGCAGGACCTCGATGTACAGGTCCCGCTTGGAGTCGAAGTGCTGGTACAGCACCGGTTTGGACACCCCGGCGAGGACGGCGATGTCGTCCATCCCGGAGGCGTGGAAGCCCTGCTCGACGAACACCGTTCCGGCGGCGTCGATCAGCTGGCTTCGCCGCGCGCCGCGGGGGAGCCGGGCCGCTCGGGCGCGTCCCGGGGCGGCCGGGGCCGGTCCGTCCGGGCTCGTCATCTGGTGGCTCCTTCTCCGCCCGGGCGAGAGTCGACAGCCGACCGGGTCAGACGGACAATACCTGCACCTGTGGAGTGCGGCGGGACGCGCCTCACCCGGTATGTGGGATCGTGGAGACCGTGATCGGCAGTGGCCGATCGTCAGCGGACGTGGAGGTGTACGGATGAGCGACGGCCGTCGTCGGACGCCGGCCGGTGCGGAACCCGGCGCGCGTCAGCGGGCACCGTACTACCCGCCACACGGTGAGCCGCTGCGCGCGCCGTGGGACCCGGAGGAGTCGACCCCGGGGCGCCGCCGGTCGGTGCCCGGGTCCCGGGACCACCTGCGCAAGCAGACGCCGGTCGGGCGGTTCTTCGCCACGTGGGGCTGGCGCGCGTACGCGATCCCGGTGCTCGTGGTGCTCACCGCGCTCGTCATCGCCGACGCCGTCGTCTCGCCGGACGCGCAGCCGGACGACGGGGCCGTGCGGGCCCAGGAGACGCCGGCGATCGTCGGTGCGCCCGCGGCCGGCGAGGTACCGCCCAGCGGCGAGCTGCCCGAGGGCGGCCCGTTCGTCGAGGCGGCCGGTGGGGAGTTCCGGCTCGTGCCCGGCGGGACCGACCCGGTCGGGCGGCCGACGGCGGAGCAGTTCACCTACACGGTGGAGGTCGAGGACGGGATCGACACGGTCGACTTCGGCGGGGACGACTCGGTCGCCCGGATGATCGACGCGACCCTGGCCAACCCGAAGAGCTGGACGGCCGACGGGGCCGTCGCCTTCCAGCGCATCACCCGCGGCGAGCCCGCGTTCCGCGTCTCGCTGACCAGCCCCATGACGGTCCGCGAGAACTGCGGGTACGACATCGAGCTCGAGGCGAGCTGCTACAACTCGGCGACGGGGCGCGTGTACCTCAACCTCGCGCGCTGGGTGCGGGGTGCGCGGTCGTTCGAGGGGGACATCGGCTCCTACCGGCAGTACCTCGTCAATCACGAGGTCGGCCACGCGATCGGCTTCCCGGCGCACGAGCCGTGCCCCGCGGACGGCGCGCTGGCGCCGATCATGATGCAGCAGACGTTCGGGGTGAACAACGCCGAGATCCACCGGTTGGATCCCGAGGGCGTGGTCCCGGACAACGACGACACGTGCCGGTACAACGCGTGGCCGTTCCCCGACGGCGCGACGGTGGCGCGATGAGCGCCGCGGGTGGGTCGGCGGACCGGTCGCTGCCGCCGCTGGTGGACCCGGTGCCCGAACTGAGCGCGGAGGAGCGGGCGCGGTACTCGCGGCACCTGCTGCTCGGGGCGATCGGCGACGAGGGGCAGCGGCGCCTGCGCGCCGCGTCGGTGTTCGTCGTGGGCGCGGGTGGCCTGGGCGCGCCGGTGCTCATGTACCTCGCCGCGGCCGGCGTCGGGCGGATCACGGTCGTCGACGACGACGAGGTGGACCTCGGCAACCTGCACCGGCAGGTGATCCACTCCGTCGGGGCCGTCGGCCGGCCGAAGGTGGACTCGGCCCGGGACCGGCTGGCCGAGTTGGCCCCCGGCGTCCGGGTCGACGCCGTGCACGCCAGGCTGGACGCGCTGAACATCGGTTCCCTGCTCGAGGGGCACCACCTGGTGATCGACGGCAGCGACAACTTCGCGACCCGGTACCTGGTCTCCGACGCGTGCGAGATCGCCGGGATCCCGCTCATCTGGGGGACGATCGACCGGTTCCGGGCACAGCTCGCCGTGTTCTGGTCCCGCCCGCCCGCACCGGCCGAGGCGGTGACCCTGCGGGACCTGTACCCGGCGCCCCCGCCCGCGGGCTCGGTGCCCAGCTGCGCCGAGGCCGGGGTCGTGGGTGCGCTCTGCGGCACGGTCGGGTCGATGATGGCGATGGAAGCCGTCAAGCTCGTCACCGGGGCGGGGCGGCCCCTGCTCGGTCGTCTCGTCCTCATGGACCTGCTCGAGTCCACCAACCGGACGGTCACGGTCCGCCCGGACCCGTCGCGCGAGCCGGTCACCGAGCTGCCGGACGGCGCCGGGGACGTCTCCTGCGAGCTCCCGGATCCCGGGCTGCCGGAGGTGCCGACCGTATCCGCGACCGACCTCGCGGCGGAGCTGGCCGCGTCGGGCCCGACAGGGTCGCCCGGGCGTCCCGACGCGCCGGCCCCGGTCCTGGTGGACGTCCGTGGCGCCGGCGAGAGGTCGATCGCGAGGATCGACCCGTCCGTGTGGGTGCCGCTGGACTCGGTCGCCGAGGTCGCCGGGGACCCGACGGGCGTCCTCGGCCGGGCGGCCGAGCGCGGTCCGCTGGTCGTGTACTGCAAGTCCGGGGTCCGGTCGGCGCGTGCGGCGGCGACCCTGTCCGCCGCCGGTTTCCCCGGCGTCCGGTCGCTCGCGGGCGGCATCGAAGCGTGGACACGCGACGTGGACCCGTCCCTGCCCGGGTACTGACGACCGGGGTGGGTACCGTGGTCGGCGTGAACGACGTGACCGTCCCCGAGCACGTCCGCGGCGCCTTCGGCGTGGCGGACGGCACGGCCTCCCCCGTGGTCGCCGGTTCCGGCACGGGCTGGCTGATCCCCGCGCCGGGCGGCGCCGTGGTGCTGCGCCCCGTCGCGGACACGGCACTGGCCAACTGGTCCGCCCGGGTGCGGGAGGAGCTCGACGTGACCGGGCTGCGTGTCTCGCTGCCGGTGCGGTCGCGCGACGGCCGGCACGTCGTCAGCGGGTGGCGCGCCGACCGGGCCGTGTCCGGTCGGCCCGAGGCACGGGCGGACGAGACCATCGCGTGGTCGGCCAGGATCAACGCCGCCCTCACCGAGGTCGAGCGACCCCGGCTGGTCCGTCGGCCCGCCACGCGACCGTGGTCCGAGACCGACCTGTTCTCGTTCGCCGAGGCCGCCGCCTGGGACGGCGATCCCGAACACGATCTGGCGCCCGGGATGGAGGACCGGGGCACCCCTTTCGCCACGCATCGCGCGGCCGCCCTGCTCGGGGCCACCGGACTCATCCGGCACCGGCGCCCGGTCACGGTCCCCGGCGCGGGCGTGGTGCACGGTGACCTCGCCCGGGGCCTGCTCTTCGACGCCTCCGCCGAGCCGGCGCTGTCTGACGTCGTGCCCTACGCACGGCCGGCGTCGTGGTCGGCGGCGGTCGTCGCCGTGGACCACCTGTCCTGGGGCACGGTCGACGCCGGCGTCCTCACCCGCTGGCGGCAGCTCGAGAACTGGCCCCAGATGGTCCTGCGGGCGGCGGTGTTCCGACTCGCGGTGCACGCGCTGCACCCGGGATCGAAGCCCGCGGCGATGGACGGGCTCCAGGCCATGGCCCGGCAGGTCGGCGAGTTCGTCGCGGACACCGCCGCGTGAACGCCCGCTCCCCGCGGGCCGGATCCCGCCGCGGCGCCGTCACGTTCCCACTCGTCGCGTTCGTCGGCGTCGTGCTCGTCTCGCTCAACTTGCGCACCGCCGTCACCTCGCTCAGCCCCCTGCTCGGGGTGATCGACGCCGAGATCGGACTCGGCACCGCGGGCATGGGCCTGCTCGGCATGATCCCCACCCTGATGTTCGCGGTCTGGGGCGTGATCACGCCGATGGTCCTCAGACGGGTGGGCCTCGAACTGCTCACCGTGCTGGCGATGGTCGCCGCCGCGGTGGGGCAGGTGATCCGCGCCCTCGCGCACGACCCGTGGCTGATGGGCGCGGGGTCGCTCGTCGCCCTGGCCGGGATGGGTATCGGCAACGTCGTGGCCCCACCCCTGGTCAAGAAATACTTCCCCCGGCACGTGGCCGCCGTGAGCATGGCCTACATCACCGGCCTGCAGCTCGGCACCGTGGTGCCGGCGCTCGTGGCCGTGCCCGTCGAGGAGGCCGCCGGGTGGCGGGTCTCCATCGGCTGGTGGGCGGTGTTGGCCGTCGTCGCGGCCGTGCCGTGGGTCGTCGAGATCCTGCGCCCGGGCACACCCATCGGCGCCCCCCGGCCCGCCCCCGACGCAGTGTCCGCGGGAGGCGGCTCCGAGGCCGCACCGGCCCGCCGCATCCGCCCGTGGCGCTCGCCCGTCGGCGTGGCACTCGCCCTGTTCTTCGGCACGAACTCCCTGTGCACGTACGCGTTCTTCACGTGGCTCCCGGCCGTGGCGGAATCGATCGGCATGACACGCGCCGAGGGCGGCCTCGCCCTGGCGGTGTACTCGGCGATCGGACTCGTCGCCGCGCTGGCCGTCCCCTACATCGCGGGCCGGTTCGAGGACCCGTACGCCGTCGTCGTCGTCTCCGTCGTGTCCTACCTGGGGGCCTTCGCCGGCCTGCTCTGGGCGCCCGACCTCGCCCCGTGGCTGTGGATCTGCCTCCTCGGCGTGGGGCCCAGCACGTTCCCGCTCTGCCTGACCCTGATCAACCTCCGCACCCGCACCCAGGCCGGCTCGGCCGCGCTGTCCGGCTTCTCCCAGGGCGTCGGGTACACGGCCGCGTGCCTCGGGCCCATCGTGTTCGGGGTGCTGTTCGACGGTCCCGGGCTGGCGTCCGGGCTGGCGTTCCTCACGGTCGTGCTGCTCCTCATGCTGGTCGTGTCGCGGACAGCGTGCAGGCCGACCATGCTCGAGGACACCCTCCGCTGACGGTCGGCCGTCGCACCGGACCGGTCACTCCGGGCGGGGGTGCGATGTCGGAGTCGTGTGGTCTCATCGAGCCGTGACAGCGCCCGCCCCCACCCAGCCCACCAACGGACCCGGCCGGACCTGGCCGGCCGGTCTCGACGACCTCGTCGGCCGTGACTGGACCGCCGCCCGCGCCGGCCGGCAGGACCGGTGGGTCG
>NZ_KV824153.1:0-3558 GCF_001815995.1 Dietzia sp. HMSC21D01
CTCCTCAGCGCGGTGCCGCGGATCCCCGCCGCACTCGCGGCGCGCCGGGTCGTCGGGGAGCCCACCCTGCGCGCGCGGGAGCGGCTCCGCGCCGCGGACGACGGATAGAAGCCCCACAGGGGACGCATGGACGCACACGGGAGAGGAGAGTCGGATGAGCAGCGCACCGGAGCCGGAAGGTCGGGATCCCAGGGTGAGCGTTGTGATGATCACCTGGAACCGCCGCGAGGAGGCGCTCGCCGCTCTGGACCGGCTGGCGGAGCTGCCCGAGCGCCCGGAGGTCATCGTCGTCGACAACGGCTCCACCGACGGCACCGCGGACGCCGTCACCCGTCAGCACCCGGGCGTGCGGCTCATCGCCAGCCCCACGAACCTCGGCGCGGTCGGCCGCAACCTCGGCGTGGACGCGGCGACCACCCCCTACGTCGCGTTCTGCGACGACGACACGTGGTGGGACCCGGGTTCGCTGCGCGCCGGTGCGGACGCCCTCGACGCGCATCCGCGGCTGGGCGTGGTCACGGCGCGGATCGTCGTGGAGCCGGGCGGCGAGGACGACCCGATCGTGCCGGAGCTGGAGAACTCGCCGGTGCGCGGCCCGGACTGGCTCCCCGGGCCGGCGCTGGGCAGCTTCCTCGCGGGGGCGAGCATCGTCCGGGCCGAGGCCTACCGGGAGGCCGGCGGCTTCCACGAGCGTCTGTGGCTGGGGGGCGAAGAGGAGCTGCTCGCGGCCGATCTCGCCGCCGCCGGCTGGGAGCTGTGCTACCTGCCCGAGATGACCGTGCACCACCAGGCGTCGGTGCTGCGTGATCCGCATCTGCGCCGCCGTCACGGCATCCGGAACACCCTGTGGTTCACGTGGCTGCGCCGGCCGCTGCCCGCCGCGCTCCGGCGCACGCGGGACGTCCTCGCGGGCGCGCCGCGGGATCGGATCACCGCGGCGGGGGGGCTCGACGCCCTCCGGGGCGCGGCCTGGGTGGCGAGGGATCGGCGGATCCTGCCACCGCACGTCGAGGCGCGTTTCCTGGCCCTCGAGGAGAGCCAGAGGTCCAGCGCGGCACGGCGCTACGACAGTTGAGAGTCGACGCGAGCGGTAGCCACTTCCCCCCGATCGTGCCTAAGTTGGCGCCATGATCGTCTTGGGAGTCAATGCCACCTTCCACGATTCGTCCGCCGCGCTGGTCGTCGACGGACGCGTGGTCGCCGCGGCCGAGGAGGAACGCTTCTCGCGGCGCAAGCACGCCAAGCGGCCGGTGCCGTTCTCGGCGTGGGAGCTGCCGGAGTTGTCGATGCGCTGGTGCCTCGAGGAGGCCGGCATCACCGCGGCCGATCTGGACGCGGTGGGGTACGCCTTCGATCCCGAGCTGGCGACGCTGCAGCCCGACGACCCCTTCGACTCGGTACGGATCGACTACGTGCGGCGGGCGCCCGAGTTCCTCGCCGAGGCGCTGCCCGGGCTGGACCCCGGCCGGGTGCGGTTCGTCGAGCACCACGTCGCGCACGCCGCCTCCGCCGCCCTGGCCGGGCCGCACCGCACGTGCGCGGTGTTGGTCAACGACGGCCGCGGGGAGCGGCACTCCCAGCTCGCGGGCCACTACCGCGACGGGGAGCTGGAGATCTGTCACCGCCAGGACCTGCCCGATTCGCTGGGCCTGTACTACGAGTCGCTCACCGAGCACCTGGGCTTCCTGCGCTCGAGCGACGAGTTCAAGGTGATGGCGCTGGCCTCCTACGGCGAGCCGCGTTTCCTGCCGGAGCTGCGTGAGAGCCTGCACGCGAACCCGGACGGGGGGTTCACCGCGCGCGCCCCGGAGTGGGAGCGGTTCGCGCCCCGCCGCGTCGACGACGGGACGTGGGGCGGCGTGCACGCCGACCTCGCCGCCTCGGTGCAGGCCGGGGTGGAGGAGGTGTTGGTCGCCAACGCCGAGTGGCTGCACCGGCAGACGGGCGAGACCGTCCTCACCATGGCGGGCGGGACCGCGCTGAACTGCGTGGCCAACACGCGGATCTGGCGCGACGGGCCGTTCGACGAGGTGTGGGTCCAGCCGGCGTCCGGCGACTCCGGCACCGCCCTGGGGGCGGCGCTGCACCTGGCGCGCGAGCAGGACGAGCTCGCCCCGGGTGCCGTGGACCCCGCGGCGGGGCGTGGATGGGACGACGACGAGCTGGCGCAGTGGCTCACCGCGGCCCGCGTCCCCTTCACCACCCCGGATGATCTGGTGGGCGAGGTGGCCGATCTGCTCGCCGACGACGGTGTCATCGCGTGGTTCGACGGGCGTAGTGAGTTCGGTCCCCGGGCGCTGGGCCGCCGGTCCCTGCTGGCCAACCCGACGCGGGCCGCGAACGTCGAGCGGCTCAACGACGTCAAGGGGCGCGAGCAGTTCCGGCCCGTGGCCCCCATGATCCTCGCCGAGCGCGCCGCCGACATCGTCACCGACGGCCCGCTGCCGAGTCCGTACATGTTGTTCGTGCACACGGTGCGCCCCGAATGGCGGGACAGGTTGCCCGCGGTGGTGCACACCGACGGCACCGCGCGGGTCCAGACCGTCTCCGACGCGGACACGCCCAGGGTCGCCGACCTGCTGCGCGCCTTCGAGGCGCGGACCGGCGTCCCGGTTCTGGTCAACACGAGTCTGAACACGGCCGGCCGACCCATGGTCGACGATCCCCGTGACGCCCTCGAGTTGTTCGGGTCGGCGCCGGTCGCCGCGCTCGTCCTCGGCCCGCACCTCGTGCGCCGCGCGGACTTCGTGGTCGGCGGTGACGCATGAGCCGAGCCCCCCGCTGGGCGATCGTCGTGCCCACCATCGGTCGACCGTGCCTGCAGGCGATGCTCGACTCCCTGGCCGCGCAGCGGACCGACGACGCCCACCCGGCACCCGTGGAGGTCGTGCTCGTCGATGACCGGCCGGGACGGGTCGACCCGCTGACGGCGAGCCTGCCGGGAGTCGACTGGCCGCTGCGGGTCGTCCGCGGCTACGGGCGAGGGCCCGCCGCCGCCCGCAACCGTGGCTGGCGGGCCACGCATGAGTCGGCCCCGGAGTGGATCTCCTTCCTCGACGACGACGTGATCCTGCCCGACGGGTGGCTCTCCGGGCTCGTGGACGACCTCGCGGCGTGCGGCCCGGACACGGGCGCCACGCAGGCCTCGATCCGCGTGCCGCGTCCGACGGATCGCCCGCCGACGGACTGGGAGCGCAACGTCGCCGCGCTCGAGGGCGCGGACTGGGCGACGGCGGACATGGCGTACCGCCGTGCGGCCCTCGAGCAGGTGGCGGGCTTCGACGAGCGGTTCCCTCGGGCCTTCCGCGAGGACGCCGATCTCGCGCTGCGGGTCCGCCGCGCGGGCTGGTCGCTCGCCCGCGGTGCGCGACACATCATCCATCCCGTCCGCCCGGCCGACGACGGGGTGAGCCTGCGCCTGCAGGCCGGCAACGCCGACGACGCCCTCATGCGGAGGCTGCACGGCCCGCGCTGGCGCGAGGTGGCGCAGGCCCCGGGCGGCGGATTCGGCTATCACGTGGCCACGGTGGCCGGGGCGCTGGTCGCGGCGGGGGGTGC
>NZ_KV824154.1:0-1468 GCF_001815995.1 Dietzia sp. HMSC21D01
GGCGGGCGACCCGGTCGTCGATCAGGGGTTGGGCTCGATGCTGAGCTGCTTGGTCTCCGGGTCGTAGACGAGCGTGCCGCCGACGAACCGCTGGGCGATCGTGCCGTCCTCCCGCTCGGCCTCCGCGGAGGTCGGCAGCCCGAGCGGGCCGTGCTCGAAGCCCTGCGCGGCCCACGCGTCACCGATCACACCCCACACGGGATGGGTCCCGGTCTCAGGGGAGGAGTACAGCGCGCCGTTCTCGTGCTTGACCAGGGAGACGTCCCCGTAGCGCTGGACCCCGGAGAGCGCCTTGCCTAGCTGGGCTCCGAGTTGCTGGCCCAAGCCCCGGAAGTCGCCGCCGGCCAGGTCCTCCACCGATCCGAGGTCCACGCCGATTGCGTCGCCCACCGAGCCGGCGTCGACCGGCAGGTCCGCGAGGGTCTTGCCGCCGAGCAGGGCGCGGGTCAGGGCCGCGGGGTCGAGACGCCCGCCGCTGAGCACGGTCCGCAGCGCGGTGGTGACGGCGTCCTGGATGCCGGAGGGGCTGATCGCGGTCAGACCGGCGCTGCCGGTGCCACCCCCACCACCGCCGGTGCCACCGCCGTCGGTGCCACCGCCGCCGGTGCCACCACCGCCGGTGCCCGGGTTGGACGGGGCCGGGGCTCCGCCGCCCCCGCCACCGCTCTTGGCGTAGGACGCGGCGATGTCGCGGATCTGGCCCATCTTGGCGTACCCGGAGTTGCCCGGGCAGGAGGTGAGGCCGACGTCGCGGTGGGCGAAGATGTTGGGCAGGCGCACGGCTGTGCCGTACGAGTACTTGGTGTACGAGGTGCCCTCGGAGTAGTGGGTGTCGGAACCCTTGGGGTCGACGCCGGCGACGGACAGGCGCCAGCCGATGATCTCGCCGACCTTGCGGATGGTCGCGTCGGACGGGGAGACGGTCGAGTAGTCGCCCATCATGGAGATGCCCCAGGTGTTGCCGTTGAACCCACCGGCGTGGGCGCCCTGGACGTTGCGGCTCAGGCCGCCCGCGCGCCCCTCGAACGCCTGCCCGTACTTGTCGACCAGCACGTTGTAGCCCACGTCGCACCAGCCGAGCGTGCGGGCGTGGTACGTGTAGATGCCGCGCATGACGCCGGCCGAGCCCTCGCGGGTGTAGTTGTTGCTGCCGGCCGTGTGGTGGACGACGGCCGCGGCGAGCGACGGGTCGTAGGACGCGTTGCGGCAGCGGATCGACTCGTCTGCGCCCCAGCCGGCCCGGCTGATGATGGCGGGCTGCCTGGCCGCGATGTCGCCGCTCGCGCCGGTGCCGCCGGAGGCGGTGACGTCGGCGAACGCCTCGGGGTCCGGGGTCGGCGTGGCGTCGGGGGTGAGCAGGACGGCCGTGACCGACGAGGGGTCGAGGTCGGTGGTCTCGGCGACGGGCTTGATGTCGGCGTAGCGGGTCGGCGCGGGCGGGGTGCCGTCCGACGCGGGCCGGGCCGGC
>NZ_KV824155.1:0-9431 GCF_001815995.1 Dietzia sp. HMSC21D01
CGCCGCGGCCGGCCGCACCCGGCGGCGGCCCGATCGCCCGGCCGCCCCCGGTGTCGGAGTCCGGACGGGAGCCGTTCGCGGCGCCGGTGAGACTGGACGGTAACGCGTACGGGGCGTTCGAGGGCAGGCTCCCGGCCGTGTACGTCCGGGCCTGCCCCTTGGGCAGGGGCGGCCGGTCGTTGGCCCCGATGACCGCGATCCACGGGATCGGGATGGACCCCGCCACGATCGCCAACGCGATCCACGGATTGTTCCAGAGGGCGAGCGACCCCGCGGCCAGGAGCAGCGCGGGGATCCGCACGCTCATCAGCACGAAGTAGCGCTTCTTCCGGGCCGCGAGCTCGTCCCGGTAGGACTCCCGCGCGCCCGTGATGAGCACGGGTCTCGAGGTGTCGTCCCGTTCGCCGGATCGCTGACGGCGGAAGTCGGGTGCCATGGGGCCCAAGGTACTCCGGCGTTGGCGCGGCGACGCCCGGGTGCGGCATCATGAGGGGGTGAGCACCACCCGGACCAAGACACTCGAGCGCCCCGAGGTCACGACGACCGAGGAGACGCAGGACGACGCGCCCAAGTTCTTCCACTACGTGGACAAGAGCAAGATCGCGGAGAGCGCGGTCATGGGCACCTACGTGATCGCCCTGTGTGGTGAGGTCTTCCCGGTCACCCGCTCCGCTAAGCCCGGCTCGCCGGTGTGCCCGGAGTGCAAGCGCGTCTACGAGACTCTGAAGCCTGGTGAGTGACCCCGGCGCGGTCCCGGGCCCAGACGAGACGACCGCAGAATCCGCCCCCCGCCCCGCCGGGGGTGGTTCGCTGCGCGCCTGGCAGCGGACCGCTCTGCGCAAGTACCTCATGGCGCGGCCGAAGGACTTCCTGGCCGTGGCCACCCCGGGCGCCGGTAAGACGACCTTCGGTCTGCGGGTCGCCTCCGAGCTCCTCGCCGACCGCACAGTCGACGCCATCACCGTCGTCGCCCCCACCGAGCACCTCAAGTACCAGTGGGCTGCGTCAGCCGCGCGATCCGGCATCGCGCTCGACCCCGAGTACTCCAACTCCTCGGGCGCCCTGGCTCCCGAGTACCACGGGGTGGTGGTGACGTACGCCCAGGTGGCCGCGCACCCATTCAAACACCGCGAACGCACCGCCTCGAGGCGGACACTGGTGATCCTCGACGAGATCCACCACGGCGGCGACGCGAAGAGCTGGGGTGACGCGATCCGCGAGGCGTTCGAGGACGCCGAGCGGCGCCTGTCGCTGACGGGTACCCCCTTCCGTTCCGACGACAGCCCGATCCCGTTCGTCACCTACGAACCCGACGGGCAGGGGCACCAGCGCTCCAAGGCCGACCACTCGTACGGCTACGCCGACGCCCTGGCCGACGGCGTCGTCCGGCCGGTCGTCTTCCTCGCCTACTCGGGCGAGGCCCGCTGGCGGAGCAACGCCGGCGAGGAGTTCTCGGCCCGCCTCGGCGAGCCCCTGAGCGCCGACCAGATGTCCCGCGCCTGGCGCGTCGCGCTGGACCCCCACGGCGACTGGATGCCGGCCGTCCTGCAGGCCGCCCACACGCGCCTGCGGCAGATCCGCGCGGGCGGGGTGCCCGACGCCGGCGGCCTGGTGATCGCGACCGACCAGGAACGCGCGCGCGACTACGCGGCGCTGCTCACCGAGATCACGGGCACGCCGCCGACGCTCGTCCTGTCCGACGCCCCCACGGCCTCCAGCCGGATCGGCACCTTCTCCGACTCGACCGACGAGTGGATGGTCGCCGTGCGGATGGTGTCCGAGGGCGTCGACGTCCCCCGGCTGTGCGTGGGCGTCTACGCCACCAGCGCCTCCACGCCCCTGTACTTCGCCCAGGCCATCGGCCGTTTCGTGCGCTCTCGCCGGCCGGGGGAGACCGCCTCGGTGTTCCTGCCGTCCGTGCCTGTACTCCTGCAGCTGGCCTCGCAGATGGAGGCCCAGCGCGACCACGTCCTGGGCAAGCCACACCGGGAGGAGGGGCTGGAGGACCAGCTCCTCGCCCAGGCGAACCAGCAGCAGGACGAGAACACCGAGGACGAGGAGGACCGAGGTTACATCTCCCTCGGCGCCGACGCGGAACTCGACCAGATCGTGTACGAAGGGTCCTCCTACGGGACCGCGACCTTCGCCGGCAGCGAGGAGGAGGCCGACTATATCGGCCTGCCCGGACTGCTGGGAGCCGACGACGTCAAGGCGCTCCTGCGGCAGCGGGAGAAGGAGCAGATCAAGCGGGCGTCCGCGGAGTCTTCCTCCGGACCCGGCGCGGTCGCCGTCGTGGGCTCCGACCCGTCGGTGGCAGGCACGACGCTTCCCGGGAACGCGGCCGGGCCCGGTGCCCATGCCGGGGCCGCCGCGGACCGGGTGGCCTCCGCCGCCGAACTCAAGGACCTGCGACGCCAGCTCAACACCCTCGTGTCGGTGTACTCAGGCCGGCTGGGCAAGTCGCACGGCGCGATCCACACCCAGCTGCGCAACGCGTGTGGTGGCCCGCCCGTGCCGATGGCCTCCGCCGAGCAGATCCGGGAACGGATCAGCCTGCTCCGCAGCTGGTGAACGCCCCTACTCCGGGGTCGGGTGCCGCGCCGGAGGACGCGCGATGGCAGAGGGCGGTGTACACGGAAGGCACACCTGAGCCGGTCCGCACAGACGAGAGCGGGCCCCCGCCGTCCGGCGAGGGCCCGCTGCAGCGGTCTTATCAGTCCAGGTAGTCCCGCAGAACCTGCGAGCGCGACGGGTGCCGCAGCTTGGACATGGTCTTGGACTCGATCTGCCGGATGCGCTCACGGGTGACGCCGTAGACCTGGCCGATCTCGTCGAGGGTGCGCGGCAGGCCGTCGGTGAGGCCGAAGCGCAGCCGGACGACGCCCGCCTCACGCTCGGAGAGGGTGTCGAGCACGGAACGGAGCTGGTCCTGCAGCAGGGTGAAGCTCACGGCGTCCACGGCCACCACGGCCTCGGAGTCCTCGATGAAGTCGCCGAGCTGCGAGTCGCCCTCGTCGCCGATGGTCTGGTCCAGCGAGATGGGCTCCCGGGCGTACTGCTGGATCTCCAGCACCTTCTCCGGGGTGATGTCCATCTCCTTGGCCAACTCCTCCGGGGTGGGCTCGCGGCCCAGGTCCTGGAGCAGCTCGCGCTGGATGCGACCGAGCTTGTTGATGACCTCGACCATGTGCACCGGGATGCGGATGGTGCGGGCCTGGTCGGCCATCGCGCGGGTGATGGCCTGACGGATCCACCACGTGGCGTACGTGGAGAACTTGTAGCCCTTGGTGTAGTCGAACTTCTCGACGGCGCGGATGAGGCCGAGGTTGCCCTCCTGGATGAGGTCGAGGAACGCCATGCCGCGGCCGGTGTAGCGCTTGGCCAGCGACACGACGAGGCGGAGGTTGGCCTCGAGGAGGTGGTTCTTGGCGCGGACACCGTCGCGCTCGATCCACTTGAAGTCGCGGCGCTGCGCGGTGGTGAGCTTCTCGCCGCGCTCGGTCACCTGCGCCATGTACCAGGTGGCGTACAGGCCGGCCTCGATGCGCTTGGCGAGCTCGACCTCCTCCTCGGCGTTGAGGAGGGCGACCTTGCCGATCTGCTTGAGGTAGGCCCGAACCGAGTCCGCGGATGCGGTCAGCTCGGCGTCCTTACGTGCCTGCCGGAGGGCCTCGGACTCGTCCTCGTCCCAGACGAAGTCGCCCGACGCCTTGTCCTTGGCGCTGGGCTCCTCCTTGGTCTCCTCGTCGGCCTGCTCGTCCTCGACGTCCTCGACGTCGACCTCGACGTCTTCGAGTTCAGACGTGTCGGGCTCGACCTCGAGGGCTTCCCCGGCGTCCTCCAACTGGTCGTCCTCGACCACGTCGGTGCCCGCGGGGGAGGCGGTCTTCTTGGCGGCCGTCTTCTTGGCCGCGGTCTTCTTGGCGGCGGTCTTCTTCGCCGGGGCCTTCTTGGCGGCGGTCTTCTTGGCCGCCGTCTTCTTCGCGGGCGCCTTGCGCGCGGCGGTCTTCTTGGCGGGGGCCTCGCCAGTGACCTCGGTGCCCGACGGATCGCCGCTCGCCGCGGAATCCGAACTGGTGGTCTTCGTGGCTGCCACAAACGCCCCTTCACAACCGGTTACTCGATGGGAATCGGGGATCGATGCCGCCTGGTCTGCAGACATGCGAGCCGTCCGCCTTGCGGTACCGGGCCCGTCCCCGGCCGGTACGTGTTCCCGGCCTGCGCCATTGTAACGAGATTCTGTCCGGGGGGTTGCATCCGGCGGGGTTAGCCCGGGTCAGACGCCCACGTCGGGCAGGACCCGGCCGAGGTCGAGCACCCCCGAGTGACCTGCGGCGTAGAGCGCCGCGCCGATGATCCCGGCGTCGCCACGCCGGACGGCCGCGCGGACGGGGGTGCGGTTCTCGAGCAGGGGGAACCACTGGTCGGCGGCCTCGCTGACACCTCCCCCGAGGACGAAGGCGCGGGGCCAGAGGAGGTCCTCGATGGCGCGCAGCACGTTGGACACGTGCGGGGCCCATTCCTCGAAGCTCAGTCCGTCGCGGGCGCGGACGGAGGCGGAGGCCAGGTGCTCGGCCTCGTCGAAACCGCGCCCGGCGATGTCCTCGACCATCAGGTGGCCGAACTCGGTGTTGGGTAGCAACCTGCCGTCCAGCAGGAGGGCTGAGCCGATGCCGGTGCCGAACGTCAGCAGGATGACCAGTCCGTCGACGCCCTCACCGGCGCCGTAGTGGACCTCGGTGAGGCCGGCGGCGTCGGCGTCGTTGAGCATGAGGACGGTGCGGCCCGGTAGGTGCCGGTCGAAGAGGTCGACGACGTCACAGCCGATCCAGGAGTGGTCGATGTTGTGCGCGATGCGCGCCACGCCCTGGTGGATGACGCTCGGGAGGGCGACGCCCACCGGGCCGCGCCAGTCGAATTCGGCGACCATCTCGCGGATGAGCGCGGCGACGGCGTCGGGGGTGGCGGGCTGGGGCGTGGGGCGGACGAGCCGGTCGCCGATGAGTTCCCCGCGCGCGAGGTCGACGAGCCCCACCTTGACGCCGGTGCCGCCGACGTCCACGCCGAGTCCGGTCGGCGTCTCCGTCGGCGGGACGGCGGAGAGGGGCGAGGGGCTGGACATGTGGGGCTCCCGTGGGGTGGACCGTGCGGGGCACGGCGTCGGTTGTCAGGTGCCCGGGCCGTCGGGGCACGATGGGCGTCGGGCGCCCGCGGGCCAGCGTATCGGTCCGGCGGGCCACGGGGCGGGTTCACCGCCGCGCCCGTCCGGCGGGTCCGAGTACGGGCCCCGGAGGGGTACGACGACGACGAGGAGGGGCACATGACGTCCAGCGGAGCAGCAGAGGAGGCCGGCCGGACCGGCCCGGAGTTCGTCGACGGGTTACGGGAGCTGGCCGAGAGGGTGGCGGTGTCGGGCGGTGACGTGGCCCGGCGGATGCTGGCCGAGTTCGACTCGCGGGGGCCGGGTTCGCAGGGGCTGGGCTCGCGGTCCAAGTCGTCGGAGACCGATCCGGTGACCGTCATCGACACCTCGGTGGAGGAGCACCTGCGGCGGGAGATCGCGGCCGCCCGCCCGGGCGACACGGTCCTCGGCGAGGAGGGCGGGGAGGGCGGGGAGGTCACGGACGAGGCTCCAGGTGATCCACCGGGCGCGCCGGCGGGTGGGCCAAGCGGCGAGCCGGCGGGTGATCCGGTGGACGGGGACTTCGCCGGTGCGCGCGAGCCGCGGGTCCGGTGGGTCGTCGACCCCGTCGACGGGACGGTCAACCTGCTGTACGGGATCCCGTTCACGGCGGTGTCGGTGGCCGCCGAGGTGGACGGCGTCGTGGTCGCGGGGGCGGTCCACAACATCGTCACGCGGGAGACCTGGAGCGGGGGCTCGGGCCGGGGCGCGGCCCTGAGGGAGGCGGACGGCACCACGACGGCGCTGCGCGTGTCGGACTGCGCGGACCTGTCGCTCGCCCTGGTCGGAACCGGGTTCGCCTACGACGCGGGGATCCGGGCGGAGCAAGGCCGCGTGGTGGCCGAGTTGCTCCCGCGGGTCCGTGACATCCGCCGGTGCGGGTCCGCGGCGTTGGATCTGTGCATGTTGGCCACCGGCCGGCTGGACGCCTACTACGAGCGCGGGCTCAAATACTGGGACCACGCGGCGGGCGCGCTGATCGCGGCCGAGGCCGGGGCGGTGGTGGCGGTGTCGGAGGACGACGCCGTGCCCACCACCGGCGCCACGCCCGGCGTGTCGGCGGAGTTCCTCTCCGCGCTCGCGGGCGCGACCGGACGGCTCAGCAGCTGACGGCGCGCGCGGCGTCGAGCTCGGAGGAGATGGGCTGGCGACCCACTTTGAGCTCGTCGAGCGCGCCGACGGCGGCGGTGGAATCGGACAGGCGGGAGAACGTCGTGCCGAGCGCCAGGTCGACGGTGCCGTCGGTGCGGCCGTCGGTCACCAGCTGCATGCACGGCGCGGCGAGGGAGAGCGAGCGGGCGGCGGCCCGGCCCGCCTCGCCGTAGCGGATCTGACCGTGGCACTCGAGGGCCTGCCCGTAGACCGGGTCGTTGCCGATCGCGTCCGAGCCCGCCGGTTGGAATCCGCGCTCGGCCAGCTCGGCGGCGACGGCACCGGCCTGCCCGCTCTGGCCGTTGGCGTTGAGCACCCGGATGCGGGTGTCGGCGAGCAGCGCCGGCGCGACCTGATCGAGGGCGTCCACGGACTCCTCCTCGAGGCCCGCCTCCTCGGCCGCCGGCGGGAGCGGGCAGGCGACGGCCTGGGTGGCGGCGTCGTCTCCGCGCAGTGCCGCGGCCCAGACGAGCGCACCGAGGACGAGCACCACGACCAGGAACAGGACGTAGGGCGAGCGCAGGCGGGTCAACCCCCGCGCGGGGGTCGGGCTCGGTGTCGCCTGGGTGCTGAGATGGACGACCATGAGGGCCTTTCCTGCAGGTGAACGGGCTGCGAGCCCCGATGGGACCCGGCCCTCCACTGTAAACGTCGGGCGCAGGCGATCCCGCCCGGAACACGGACGTGACCGCTGGATGAAAAAGGCGGGAGATTCCGTTACTATGCGTGCGCCGGTCGGTCCACCGCCGAATCGGGCACCCCCCACACAGACCCAGAAAAGAGACTCATGGCAACCGACTACGACGCTCCCCGCCGCACCGAGGCAGACGAGCTCACCGGCGATTCGCTGGAGGAGCTCAAGGCACGGCGCGCGGAGGGAGCCACCGGCGAGGTCGACGTCGACGAGACGGACACCGCCGAGTCCTACGAACTGCCGGGTGCCGACCTGTCCGGCGAGGAGCTCACGGTGCGGGTCGTGCCGGAGCAGGACAACGAGTTCACGTGTGGCGAGTGCTTCCTGGTGCACCACCGCAGCCGCTTCGCCGAGGAGCGCGACGGCATGGCCATCTGCGTGGACTGCGCGGGCTGAGCACCGCGCGCGGCGGCGCCGCCGGTCAGCTGTAGTGGTTGTCCGGCAGCGCCGCCGCGAGCCCCTCGGGGTCGCGCGTGCTGATGAGCCAGTACGGCGTGGGGTCCAGCGGGTCGTCGAGGACCACGATCACCATGGTCGGGATGTACCCGCGGTGGACGACGAACGCCTCCGGGTCCAGCTGCCGTCCCATCGCCGCCTGCTTCGCCGTGGCGGGAACGACCGCGCTGCGGGCGATCGCGTCGAACGGCAGGCGCGCGCGGCCCGCGTACAGTGTCCCTCCGCCCTGACCGTCGGATTCGACCTCGATCCTCTCGCGGCCGAGCGAGACGAACAGCCAGGCGAGCAGGGCGGGGACCACGATGACGAGTAGCCACATCCACCAGCGTGCGCCGGCCGTGAAGGCCAGGACGACCGCCACGACGGTGACCGCGGCGAGCAGGAGCCACCACCACACCGGGACGCGCAGCGTCTCGGAGTGGACGGGGCGCGGCGCGCGATCGGGTGGGGGGCGGAGATCTTCGTCGGACACGACTTCAAGACTATCGAGCAACCGGGCGACGCCCGGCAGGAGGGCGGCGTCATGGTGAGCGGATCGGCCGGGGTGAGCGGTACCGGCGAGGTGCTCCGGATACGACGGCTGGACAGAGGACTCCCGCTGCCTGTCCGGGCGCACGCGGCGGACGCCGGGATCGATCTCCACGCCGCGGAGGACTGCGACCTGACACCCGGACACCGTGTCCTCATGCCGACGGGAGTCGCCATCGCGCTGCCCGTCGGGTACGTGGGTCTCGTGCACCCGCGGTCCGGACTGGCGGCGCGGGCGGGCCTGTCCATCGTCAACGCTCCCGGGACCGTCGACGCGGGCTACCGGGGGGAGATCAAGGTGAACCTCATCAACCTCGATCCGACCGAACCCGTCCGGATCGCGCGCGGTGACCGGATCGCACAGCTCCTCGTCCAGCGCGTCGAGTTGTGGGATGTCGTGGAGGTCGACGATCTCGACGAGACCGATCGCGGGGAGGGCGGCCACGGCTCGACCGGGGGTCACCACCGCCTGACCTGAGCGGCCGCCCTCACGCACGGGGAGACCGACCACCACCGCCCTCGCGCCCGGGGGAGACCGACCACCATCGCGCCTGACCCGACCGGCGGCGACGCCGTTGGGTAGCGTCGTCCGCGACGGTCCCGTCCGGGGCCGGGTCGCACTCCGAGAGGATTTCCACCATGTTCGGACGAAAGAAGCCGGTGACCGGGGCCCGCGACGCCGCCGCGTCCGCCGAGCCGGAGTCGCAGGCGCCCTCGTCGACGGGGCCGCACGACCGCTCGTCCGTTCCAGACGTGCGTGAGTACTACACGGCCCTCGGATACGGGCATATCGATCTGGGATCACTCGTCATCGGGGTGCCCCGGGGCCGCGATCTGAACGTGGCCCTCGACCCGGCCGGCCAGCCCGAGTTCCACGTCGTCACCCAGGTCTCACGTGTCATCCCGCGGGCGTTCGCCGCCCCGAAGTCGGCAGGGCAGTGGCGCACGATGGTGGCCGGGATGCGCGAGCAGCTCGAACAGCAGGGCGCCGACGTCTCGGTGGTCGACGGTCCCTGGGGACGCGAGCTCGTCGCCGTGCTGCCCGGGGCGGTCTTCCGCGCCATCGGGGTGGACGGGTACCGGTGGACCGCGGAGGTCCGGGTCATGGCGACGCCCGAGCTCGCCGAACAGGCGGCGGAGGAGGGGCGGGAGGTGTTCCGACACCTGCTCATCAACCGCGGTGACGGACCGATGCCCGTGCGGGAGCAGCTCCCCCTGACCATCCCGGACGAGATCCAGCAGGCGCTCACCCAGGCGCGGTCGCAGCAGGCCGCGCAGCAGCAGGCGCAGGCGTACCAGCAGCAGATGGCGGCCGGCCAGCAGGGTCGGTCAGGTCAGGCGACACAGGCGGGGGCGCAGGCGGCGTCCGCGAACCCGCAGGCGGCGCCCGGGAACCCGCAGTCGGCGCCCGGGAACCCG
>NZ_KV824156.1:0-2958 GCF_001815995.1 Dietzia sp. HMSC21D01
CCTCCGGGTGCGGAGCCCCCTCACCGGGTGCGGATCACGGCACCTCGGCGGCGAGGACGCGGTCGGCGGTGATCTCCGCGTCAGCGTCCATGTCGTTCTTGCTCGACTCGGTCATGCGCCACACGCACAGCATCGACATGACCGACAGCAGCGAGAGCATGATGCCCACCCCGAGCGTGTTGCCATCGGCGACCATCGCGGCGGCGGCCAGCGGCGGCAGCGCACCGCCGAGGATGCCGGCGAGGTTGTAGCCGAGCCCGGCGCCGGTGTAGCGGTAGCGGGCCTGGAACAGCTCGGGCAGCAGGGCGCCAGCCGGGCCGTAGGCGATGCCGAAGATGATGAGGGTGACGAACAGGACCAGGGCGAACGCGATCGGCGAACCGGTGTCGAGGATCGGGAACACGAACAGCGTCCAGATCACGGCCAGCGCGACCGAGGTACCGATGACCTTCTTGCGTCCGATCCGGTCGGAGTAGATGGCGGAGACCGCGATGGCGGCACCGAAGATCAGCGCGGCGAGCATGCCCATGCCCAGGACGAACGGCCGCGGGTGCTCGAGGTTCTTGGTGGCGTAGTTCGTCAGGAACGAGGTGCCCATGTAGAAGAGCGAGAACAGCGAGGTGAGCGCGCCACCGGCGATGAGGATCTCCTTCCACTGGAAGCGGATCGCATCGGCGAAGGGCAGCGTCCGGGGCGCGGTCTCCGTGGCGGCACGCGCGCGGTCCTGCTTGAAGACGGGGGTCTCCTCGACCGAGATGCGGATCCACAGGCCGATGAGGACCAGGACGGCGGACAGCAGGAACGGGATGCGCCAGCCGTACTGCATGAACGGGCTGTTGATGTCCGCGCCGTCGCCGGCGATGAGGGAGAACAGCAGGAAGGTGCCCGAGGAGAGGAAGAAGGCGAAGGCCACGCCGAGCTGGGGCCACATGCCCATGAGTCCGCGCTTGCCCTTGGGCGCGTACTCGGCGGTGAGCAGCGTCGCACCGGCCCATTCACCGCCGACGGCGAAGCCCTGGAAGAAGCGGCACGCCACGAGCAGGGTCGGCGCGAGGATCCCGATGCCGTTCTCGAACGCCCCGAAGGCCCCGGTGTCGTAGCCGGGCAGCAGGCCGATGAACACGGTCGCCACGCCCATGATCATGAGCGTCCAGACGAGCGTGCGCTTGCGACCGATCCGGTCACCGAAGTGCCCGAAGACCGCCGCGCCGACGGGCCGCGCGAAGAAGGCGACGGCGAACGTGGCGAAGGACGACAGGGTCGCCGTGGCGGGGTTCTGATCCGGGAAGAACAGGGTCGGGAAGACGAGGGCCGCGGCGGTGCCGTAGATGAAGAAGTCGTACCACTCGATGGTCGTGCCGATCGAGGAGGCCGCGGCGACCTTCGCGAGCGAGGTCTTCTGGGTGGCCGGGGGCTGGTTCGGCGGCGCCGGATCGCCCGCGGGGAGGTTCGTGGCAGTCAAGACAACTCCAAGTCCTGTGAGGGGCCGCCGGGTGGAGTCCCGGCGCTGTGGTCCCCGACGCGTGAACGTCGATTGACGGACAAGGTATGTGATGACTGCCACACCCTCATACACCCGAAAGTGGAGGGTGGGTGATCTGGCTCACGCGGTCGGTGCGGAGAGCTCCTGCGGTGTCCTGGTCCGGAACCACTCGACAGTGCGCGCGAGACCGTCCGCCCACGGGACGGCCGGCTCCCAGCCGAGCGCCTCGGTCGCCAGCGCTGTGTCCGGGCGCCGGACTTGCGGGTCGTCGACGGGACGGTCGATGTACCGGATCCGCGAGGACGAGCCGACCGCCTCGATGACGTCGCGGGCGATACGCAGCACCTCGAGTTCGTTGGGGTTGCCGATGTTCATCGGCCCCGCGTGGCCCGACTCGGCCAACGCGAGGATCCCGCGCACGAGATCGTCGACGAAGCACACCGACCGGGTCTGGGACCCGTCGCCGGCCACGGTGAGTTCCTCTCCGCGCAGCGCCTGCCGGATGAAGGTCGGGATCGCCCGCCCGTCGTGCGGGCGCATGCGGGGGCCGAAGGTGTTGAAGATGCGCACGATCGCCGTGTCGACTCCGTGGGTGGTGCGGTAGGCCTCGGTGAGCGCCTCGGCGTACCGCTTGGCCTCGTCGTACACCCCGCGGGGGCCGACCGGGTTGACGTTGCCCCAGTACGTCTCGGGCTGCGGGTGTACGAGTGGGTCGCCGTACACCTCGGAGGTCGAGGCCAGGACGAACCGGGCGCCCTTGTCGCGGGCGAGGCCCAGGGCGTTGTGTGTCCCCTGCGACCCCACCCGGAGGGTGTGGATGGGTAGCTTGAGATAGTCGATCGGCGAGGCCGGGGACGCGAAGTGCAGGACGAGGTCGACCGGGCCCGGGACGTGGACGTAGTCGGTGACGTCACGCTCCATCAACTGGAACCCGGTATCCGCGGCGAGGTGCGCGAGGTTGTCCGGTGTGCCGGTGAGGAAGTTGTCCAGGGCGACGACCTCGACGCCGCGGCGGCGGAGTTCGGTGCACAGGTGGCTGCCGAGGAAACCGGCGCCTCCGGTGACGACGGCCCGTGTGATGGTTCGGGTCATGATGTGGTCCTCCCCGTGTCGTGGCTGAGTAGGTCGAAGGCTGATCCGAGCACCTCGTCGGTCCGCACGGCGTCCAGTCGTGGATCGACGACGTCACCGTGGGGGTCGCCCCACGAGTCGGCGTCCGGGTCGCCGTGCCACAGGACGTGGTGCAGATGAGGGTCGATGAGCGGGCCCCACCACCGGGGCGGGACGGGGCCGAAGAGGACCACCGACGGGGTGGCCAGCGCCGTCGCGAGGTGCGCGATTCCGGTGTCCCCGCTGAGGACGAGTCCGGCCCCGCGGACGAGGTCGGTCAGGGCGTCGAGGTCGAGCGCTCCCCCGGCGTCGGTCGCGCCGGGGGTCGACCCGGCGACCTCGGCCGTCAACGCCGCCTCATCGGC
>NZ_KV824157.1:0-2044 GCF_001815995.1 Dietzia sp. HMSC21D01
TGCCTCTCGAGCCCGGCGGCGTCCCCGGCGCGGGCCGGGCGGCCGCTCTCGTCGGGCAGGTCGGTGGTGACGCCCTGCAGGTCGGCCACGAGGGGGCGCAGCTCGTCCACGTAGGTGGTGCGGTGGACGGCGCGGGTCCGCTCGAGGTGCTCGAAGCGGTCGAGTTGGCCGTCGGTCATGGCGGCGTCGAGGGCCTTCCACACCGAGTCGCGCTGGGCGTCGGTCGCGCGGAGTCGGCGGCGCGGCGACTGGTGAGAGCGCGAGGGACGTTGGGAATTCGGGCTCATGACGACGAGGATAATCCCGCCTCCGGCGCCCGGCGTGTGGCCGTCGTGCGCCGTACTGGGCCGAAGTTCCGACATCGTGGCGATAACACGTTCTAGTGTGGTGGGCATGACTGTGTCCGCCCCGTCCGTTCCCGCCGACGCCGGCATCCTCGACCCCCGCACCGGGGGGCACGTGACCAGCGTCTATCGCATCGCCGAGGCCGAGCCCCACCGCACCGCCGTCATCGAGGCGTCGGGCCGCCAGGTCACCTTTGGCGAGCTGGCCGACGCCGCGCACGGCTACGCTCGCGGCCTGCAGGCGCTGGGCCTGACGGCCGGCGACGGCATCGTGCTGCTGGCACCCAACGGGATCGGCTTCCTCGAGGTGTACTTCGCCGCCCTGGAGATCGGCCTGTACGTGGCGCCGGCCAACTGGCACCTCACCGGGCCGGAGGTGGCGTACATCCTGGAGAACTCGGGCTCCACGGTGTTTGTGGCCGACGAGCGGTTCGCCGACGTGGCCACCGCCGCCGCGAGCGAGGCCGGGCTCGACCCCGCGCGCTGCTACGCGATTGGCAACGTCCCGGGCTTCCGGCCGCTGGCCGAGCTCACCGCGCCCGCCGAGGGGTCCGACCCGCTGCCGCGGGACCGCACGCTCGGCGCGCCGATGCTCTACACCAGTGGCACCACCGGCCGCCCCAAGGGCGTGCGCCGCCCGCTCACCGGGGCGAGCCCGGACCAGGTGACGGTGCCCAACTACTACTTCTTCGCCGGTTTCGGCATCGAGGGCCCGGACAACGTCCACATCTGCGGCTCGCCGCTCTACCACACGGCCGTGCTCAACTTTGTGGCCATCTCGCTCAACCTGGGCCAGGCCGTGGTGCTCATGGACAAGTGGACGCCGGAGGAGATGCTGCGGCTCATCGACGCCCACGGCGTCACCCAGTCGCACATGGTGCCCACGCAGTTCTCGCGGCTGCTCGAGCTGCCGGAGGACGTGCGGGCGACGTACGACGTGTCGAGCCTGCGGACGATCGTCCACGGTGCCGCGCCGTGCCCCCAGCACGTCAAGCAGGCGATGCTCGACTGGTGGGGGCCGGTGCTCACGGAGTATTACGCCGGCACCGAGGGCGGCGGCTGCACCATCACCGGCGAGGAGTGGCTGAGCAAGCCGGGCTCCGTCGGTCGGCCGTGGCGCACCACCACCCTCAAGATCCTCGACGACGACGGCGAGGAGCTGGCCACCGGCGAGACCGGCAACGTGTACCTGCAGATGCACGGCTCGAAGTTCGAGTACCACCAGGACGCCGAGAAGACCGCCAAGACCTACGTGGGCGAGCTCTTCACGATGGGCGACATCGGCTACGTTGACTCGGACGGCTACCTGTTCCTCTGCGACCGCAAGAACGACATGATCATCTCCGGCGGAGTGAACATCTACCCCGCCGAGATCGAGGCCGAGATGACGCGCCAGGACGCCGTGCGCGACGCGGCCGTCTTCGGCATCCCGCACCCCGGCTGGGGCGAGGAGGTCAAGGCCGTCATCGAGCTCGCCGAGGGCTACACCGAGTCCGACGAGCTCAAGGCGCGGATCCTCGAGGACCTGAGCGGCCGGCTCGCGAAGTACAAGATGCCGCGCTCGATCGACGTGGTGGACGAGCTGCCGCGGCAGGCCAACGGCAAGCTGGTCAAGCGCACGCTCAAGGACCCGTACTGGGCGTAGTCGTCCGGCGTCCTCAACGAGTGAGGCCCCCGTCCTCTCGGACGGGGGCCTCACT
>NZ_KV824158.1:0-3760 GCF_001815995.1 Dietzia sp. HMSC21D01
CCGGGATGCGCCCGCGGGCGATGGCCTCGAGGACCCCCGCCGCAGCCGAGGACAGGCCGCCCCACGCCGCCTCGAGATCGGCCCCGGCGGGCTCGCCCGGATGAGGGGCCACCACGGGAGCCGACCGGATCGCCACCGCCGTGACGGGCACCATCCGCGCCGAGTCCTCCTCGCCCCAGATCAACGCGAGTTCGCGGAGACGGGCCACGGCGGCGTGGAAGACGGGCTCGTCGTCGTCGACACCCAGTCTCCCCGACACCGCGCCGAGCGGTACGGCCCCGGAATCGGCACCGACCGCGGCGGCTGCGGCCGCCACGAGCAGCTCCGGCCACGACAACGTCCCCACCGCCCGCGCGGTGGACGCCGGCAGGCGCAGGCGCGAGGCCAACACGTCCAGCGAGGCGGGCGGGGGAGTGGCCACGTCCGGGCGCAGCTCGCACACGCGCACGAGGGCGTCGTCGGACAACCCGGCGAGCCAGGCGGGGAAGTCCGGCGCGTCGGCGGTGGCGCCGCGGGAGGTGGCTCGGGAGCTCGGCATGATCCGTCCCAGCCTAGTGAGACCGCGGCGGCCGTGAGAACCGGTCCGCGTGGGAATCGACCCACCTGCTGCCGAATCGGGTCGGAGGTGAGAGACTACAGGGGTGGCTGCCAAGAAGAATCTGACCTATGACAACCCGGGTTGGCCCGACGCCTCGTACGGCGAGCACCCGGTCACCGAGCTCGCCGCGCTGGTCGCGGGAGGCCTGTCGCCGTTCGGGCAGGAGACCTTCCCGCTCCCGCAGGAGCGACTCGGTTACATCCACCCGTACACCAAGATCAACGGCGCGCCCTGGGTCGCCTGAGATCCGACCTCCGGCGCGGCGCCGGGGAACGCGAGAAGGGCCGCCACTCCCTGTAGGGGGGGGCGGCCCTTCCTCGTGGCCCGGGTACCGCTCGGCGGGTGTCGCCGGTGTCAGTTGGCCAGGTAGGTGGCGACGAAGCCGTCCACCAGGTCCTGGTTGCCGGCGTAGGCGGCGTCGACGGCGGCCTTGTTGGCCTCGTAACCCTCGGTGATCGGGAGGAAGACACCGCGGCTCTCGGCGAACGCCTTGAGAGTGGCCACGTGATCGGCGGCGCTGACCTCGGCCGGGGCGGCCGTATCAGCGTGCGGGCGCGGGGCCGGAGCCGGCTTCGGGGCCGACAGGTCACGCGGGGTGGGCGCCGAGTTGAGGCCCAGTTTGGCCGAGCAGGCGGGCCATGCGCCCCAGCCCTGGCCGGCGAGGGTCTTCTCGGCGATCGCGATCTGCTGCTCGCGCGTGGCCTGGTTGGCCGTCGGCGCGTACTGCGTGCCGCCGTAGGCGGCCCAGGTGCTCGGCGAGAACTGCAGGCCGCCCTGGTAGCCGTTGCCGGTGTTGATGGCCCAGTTGCCGCCGGACTCACACTGGGCCAGACGGTCCCAGTCGGAGTCGGGCGCGGCGTTGGCGGACGGCGCGAGGGCCAGGCCCGCGGCGGAGAAGGCGGTGCCGGCGAGCACGACCTTGACGGCGGTCTTGGGCGCGGAGGAGGGGGTGGCGGCGCGGTGGCGTCCGGTGTACGAGGTCATGTACGCGTCAGTCCTTTTCACTCTGTGCCTACGAGGTGAGCTGTCGGGTTCGGAAACGAGTGCGTCCGGCCGCCGGCGGCGGCTTCACCCCAAGGCGACCTGCGGTCGCCGGGCCCGTCGTGGGCCCTGTCGGGTCCCCCGTCCCCGCCCGGGTAATGGTCACAGTGGCGTCGGCCGCAGGGCGGGGTTCGGTGGGTGCGGCCGATGCCGACTCGCTGACGAGTCTGCTACGGAACAGTAGCGGTTCGATGCCGGATCGTCACCATTCTGAAATAAAAAGAGCTCGCCCGGGCGGAGATAGCGCGCTGTTATCCGCTCGTTACCTGGGTCGTTACCGGGCGGGTGGGGTTGGTCACACCCTGGGCGGGCGCGAGCCGAGAATGGCGTACGCGAGGCCCAGCAGGAAGCCCACCGGAGTGAAGAACATCGCGCCGAGGTACAGGATCGTCGGCGCGTCGCGGTCGAGCACGAACGGCGTCAGCGCGGCGACGATCGTGAAGACGACCCCGATCGCGAAGATGATCAGCGCGGCCACGAACAGCCCGCGGCGACGTGGCCGCGCGGGCGCGTGCGCGTCACCGGAGGCGGACGCGTCGGGTGTCCAGGGGTCGTCGGCCGGGCGTCGATCGTCGGAGGTCACACAGGGGAGGGTACCGCTCGCCTCGCGGCCGTCACCAACGCGCACGAGGGTAGTCTCTGATCGTCAGTGGAGTTGTCGGTCGCGCCCGTGCGCGCCCGGGACGGAAGGTGGTTCGCGGTGCCCAGCGGCAAGGTCAAGTGGTACGACGCGGAGAAGGGGTTCGGCTTCCTGTCCCAGGAGGGCGGCGAGGACGTCTACGTACGCGCGGACGCGCTCCCCGCCGGCGTGGAGACCCTGCGCCCCCGTCAGCGTGTGGAGTTCGACATGGTCTCCGGCCGCCGCGGTCCGCAGGCGCTGCGCGTGGTGGTCCACGACGAGCCGACCGTCGCCGAGGAGCGCGCCCCGCGCGGCGGGCCCAGGCGCTCGCCCGATGAGCTGCACGGGATGGTCGAGGACATGATCAAGGTGCTCGAGTCGACCGTCCAGCCGGAGTTGCGGCGCGGTCACCGACCGGACCACAAGATCTCGAGCCGGGTTGCCTCGGTCTTGCGCGCGGTAGCGCGCGAGCTGGACGCCTGATCCCGTCACGGCGCAGGGCCGGGGCGAGGGCCCGGCTCCAGTGCGTTCGGTGGGTCAGTCCTCGTAGGTGAAGCCGACCGACCACTCGCCGTTGAGGATCGACTCCGAGCCGTCCGCCGCGTAGACGATCGCCACTGCCCGGATGGCCAGGCCCTCGATCCGGCCCTCCTCCGGGGTGGTCACGGGCACGAGGAGCTGGCCGGGTCCGTCCGCCTCGACCGTGTAGTCGCGCACCCCGTCGGCGCGGACCTCGTAGACGTCCATCGTCGCGGACCGCAGCTCGCCGGGTAGCCGGACCGTCAACGTGTGCTCGTCCTGCACGTGGAATTCGCCGACCGGGTTGGTGTACGTGTTGCCGTCCAGGTCGGTCGCGGTGAACGGCAGGACCCTCTCCTCCCCGCGGTCGGTGGCGACGGTGATCTCGGGCAGCGCCCCGTAGCGGGACTCCGACCCCTGCCACGCGCCGACGATCGCCGCGATCATGATGATCATCCACGCCAGGATCGCCCAGGTGACGGGGCGGACGCGGGGGCCGGTCGACGGGGTATCGCTGAGGGAACTCACCCCTTCATTCTGCCGAGCAGGTGGCCGTCGAGCGCACCCGGGTCACGTCGCCCACCCGGGAACCGCGGCCGGTTGCCGCCCAATCCGGGTACGAGGGTGGAGCCGCGGGCGGTGAGTAGTGACTGCGCGAACAGCAGGGCGCCGACCGAGGCGATCACCGAGAACCCGATCGTGAAGTCCGGGGGCAACAGCACGCCCAACGCCCCGCCCGCGACCCACGCCAGCTGCAACGCGGTCTCGGACCGGCCGAACGCCGACGAGCGGGCGGCGTCGGGGATGTCGGTCTGGATGGACGCGTCCAGCGCCACCTTGCCCAGTGCGCTGCACACCGCGGCCACCAGCGCCAGGACGGCCGCGCCCAAGAGCGTGCCCAGGAATGCCGCGACGACGGCCGTGGCCAGCGCGGCACCTGCCGCCGTGCTCGTGATCCGGCCCGGGCGCCCCAGCGGCAGGCG
>NZ_KV824159.1:0-4134 GCF_001815995.1 Dietzia sp. HMSC21D01
GGGCGCCGCGGCGCCCGGCCCGTCGGCGTCATCCGGTGGTGAGACCCGGGCAGCCCACGACGTGCAGCGCGAACCGGTCGCCGTACCCGAGGATCGTCTGGTGGTCGGAGTCCGGCTTCTCCGTCATGATCTCGGGGCGGTGGGGCCCGGCATGGTCGACCCCGACGGCGTGCATGAGTTCGTGCAGGGACAGCCGGCGGGACCAGGGGTCCCCGGGGAAGGGACTGACCTGGCCGGGTTGGATCACCACGGATCCTTGGAGGATGAGGCCCCGGGGCCAGACGGCGCCGCCGCCGACCCCCGCCGCGCCGTGGGTGTGGAACATCGGGTGATCGCCGTAGGTCACCGAGATGGCGCCCTCTGCGTCCTTTTCGGCGGGGGAGCCCGGTCCGGTGTAGCGCAGGGGGAGTCCGCTGGCGAAGGCGAGGGTCTCCACCGCCCAGATGAGGTCAGCCTCGCTTCCGGGCGGGGCATCGAAGGACCGCACGGGGATCCCATGCTCACATGGCCAGTGGGCCAGGTACCCGTCGTCGGTGGTCTCGACGGCGTAGTCGAGTCCCGCGACCAGCCCGGCCGGCGGCGGGTAGTCCTCGGGGCGCCGCGGTGACCATTCCCCGCGCAGCGGCCGGGGCGCGGTGGGAATAGTGGTGTCCGCGGCGTTGGCCTCCTGTGGGCGGAAGATCCCGCCGTTGCCGCCGGAGAGCCGGGTTGCGCCCTCACCGATCGCCGCGACGGTGCCGCGATGCTCCTCAGGGACCTTGTCCAGGAGATAGGGGGTCGTGCCGACCACGGCCAGCGCGATCGCGACCGGCACCACCACCGCGAGGACGTAGATGACGAACCTGGTGGCGCGGGCCACCGGACTGTAGTGGTCCACCGCTACAGTCCCGCGGCGGTCGCGCCGTAGGTGGCCTGTTCCGGCGAGTAGCCCTCGTACTGGAGCTGTTCGATGAGGCCGGAGCGGGAGAAGCCGGAGATGTCGAGGTATTGCCTGGCAGATCGCGCGGCATTGCTCTGACCGGCGCTGCTATCGGCGGCCGCGAGCCCTGCGGAGGCGGGGGCCGGTGCCTCCGCGGTGGTGGTGACCTCGCGCGTCACGGTGGTCGTCGCGGTACTGATGACCGTGACGGTCGCGGCCTGACCTGCAGCGGTCGCCACGTCGTCGGTGTGCCCGCACGCGGTTACGACGACGACGAGAGGCACGCATGTTATCGCGGACCGCAATCGCCGGCGGGTGCGGAACCGGCCGGCGACTGCGGTCGGCGGGGTGGGGAGGGGGGAGGACGTGTCGGTCACGGGATCTGCCTGACGGGTCGAGGGGACAGTGGGTGAGGGGAGGCCAGCCGAGGCCTCTCAGAGTGTACTCAGACTCGGGCAGCGTTCACAGCGATCCGTGATGCAACGTTTAGGTTGAGCGGAATAGGCTCAACGAGCCGGTGGTTGTAGAGGGTGTCCGGCGGGAACGGCGCCGGCCTTGATTCCAGTACGCTCAAGTAAACGTCGAAGAAAGGACCGGTCGATGAGCCAGTTCAACCCCACGACCAAGACTCAGGCGGCTCTCTCGGCCGCCGTCCAATCCGCGTCCGCGGCGGGTAACCCGGATGTGCGACCCGGGCACCTGCTCGTCGCCCTGCTCGAGCAGCAGGACGGGATCGCCACCCCCCTCCTCCAGGCCTGCGGGGTGGACCCGCAGCTCGCCCTGACCCAGGCCAAGGCCCTCGTCAGCGGATACCCCAAGGCGTCCGGCTCGGGGATGGCCGCCCCCAACTTCAATCGCGACGCCCTCGCCGTCGTCAACTACTCCCAGACCCTCGCGGCGGAGATGGGCGACGCCTACGTCTCCACCGAGCACGTCCTGGTCGGCATCGCCGCAGGTCACACCGGTGGGGACGCCGCCAAGCTGCTCAACGAGCTCGGTGCCACCGAGGAGGCGCTCAAGCAGGCGTTCACCGCCGTCCGCGGCAACACCCGCGTGACCACGGAGAACCCCGAGGACCAGTACCAGGCGCTCGAGAAGTACGCCACGGACCTCACCGCCCGCGCGCGGGAGGGCAAGATCGACCCGGTCATCGGACGCGACTCGGAGATCCGTCGCGTCGTGCAGGTGCTGTCGCGCCGCACCAAGAACAACCCCGTGCTCATCGGTGAGCCCGGCGTCGGCAAGACCGCCATCGTGGAGGGCCTGGCCCGCCGCATCGTCGCCGGCGACGTCCCCGAGTCCCTCAAGGGCAAGACCCTGCTCTCGCTGGACCTGGGCTCGATGGTCGCGGGCGCGAAGTACCGCGGCGAGTTCGAGGAGCGGCTCAAGGCCGTGCTCGACGAGATCACCGCGGCCGAGGGCCAGATCATCACCTTCATCGACGAGATCCACACCATCGTCGGCGCCGGCGCGACCGGCGAGGGCTCGATGGACGCCGGCAACATGATCAAGCCGATGCTCGCCCGCGGCGAGCTGCGACTGGTCGGCGCCACGACCCTCGACGAGTACCGCAAGTACATCGAGAAGGACGCCGCCCTGGAGCGCCGCTTCCAGCAGGTGTACGTCGGCGAGCCCAGCGTCGAGGACACGGTCGGCATCCTCCGTGGCCTGAAGGAGCGCTACGAGGTCCACCACGGCGTGCGCATCACCGACTCCGCACTGGTCTCGGCCGCCACGCTCTCGGACCGCTACATCACGCAGCGGTTCCTGCCCGACAAGGCGATCGACCTGGTCGACGAGGCCGCCAGCCGGCTCAAGATGGAGATCGACTCGCGCCCCGAGGAGATCGACGCCGCCGAGCGGATCGTCCGCCGCCTCGAGATCGAGGAGGTCGCCCTGCAGAAGGAAACCGACGCCGCGTCCAAGGACCGGCTGGTCGCCCTGCAGGCCGAGCTCGCCGACGCCAAGGAGAAGCTGTCCGAGCTGACGGCCCGGTGGCAGAACGAGAAGACGGCCATCGAGGGCGTGCAGCGGATCAAGGAGGAACTCGACGCCCTGCGTACCGAGTCCGAGAAGGCCGAGCGCGACGGCGACTACGCCCGCGTGGCCGAGATCCGGTACGGGCGCCTGCCCGAGCTGGAGAAGCAGCTCGCCGAGGCCGAGGAGAGCGAGGCCGCGGCCGGCGCGATGCTCAAGGAGGAGGTCGGCCCCGAGGACGTCGCCGAGGTCGTCTCCGCCTGGACGGGCATCCCCGTGGGCAAGATGCTCGAGGGTGAGACCGAGAAGCTGCTGCGCATGGAGGACGAGCTCGGCCGCCGGGTCGTCGGCCAGCACGAGGCCGTGCGGGCCGTGTCCGACGCCGTCCGCCGCGCCCGGGCCGGGGTCGCCGACCCCAACCGGCCCACCGGCTCGTTCCTGTTCCTCGGGCCGACGGGCGTCGGCAAGACGGAGCTGGCCAAGTCACTGGCCCAGTTCCTGTTCGACGACGAGCGCGCCATGGTCCGGATCGACATGAGCGAGTACTCGGAGAAGCACTCGGTCGCGCGGCTCGTCGGTGCCCCTCCGGGCTACGTCGGCTACGAGGCCGGTGGCCAGCTCACCGAGGCGGTGCGGCGCAGGCCGTACACGATCGTCCTTCTGGACGAGGTGGAGAAGGCCCACCCGGACGTCTTCGACATCCTCCTGCAGGTCCTCGACGACGGTCGCCTGACCGACGGCCAGGGCCGCACGGTCGACTTCCGCAACACCATCCTCGTGCTCACCTCCAACCTGGGCGCGGGTGGGACGCGGGAGCAGATGATGGACGCGGTCAAGCGGGCCTTCAAGCCGGAGTTCATCAACCGACTGGACGACGTGGTCGTGTTCGACGCGCTCAGCGAGGAGCAGCTGGAGTCGATCGTCGACATCCAGATCGACCAGCTCGCCGAGCGGCTGAAGGCCCGGCGTCTGGTGCTGGAGGTCGACGACGCCGCCAAGGGCTGGCTGGCCCGGCGCGGGTACGACCCGGCCTACGGTGCCCGGCCGCTACGCCGCCTGGTGCAGAAGGCGATCGGGGACCGGCTGGCGCGGGCCCTGCTCGGCGGCGACATCCGAGACGGCGACACCGTGCACGTCTCGCTGGCCGAGGACGGCGAGACGCTCACCCTCGCCTGACACGGCGCCGCCCGCACGGCCGACGGGCCCGACCCCCCGGGGATGAGGGTCGGGCCCGTCTC
>NZ_KV824160.1:0-6300 GCF_001815995.1 Dietzia sp. HMSC21D01
CGAGCGGGGCGTCCGCGGGCCAGCTCCGCGTGCCGTCGCCGCCCGCCATCACGCCGGTCGCACGGGAGGCCGTGCGCACGTCGCGGGCGAAGATCGTCACGCAGTCGTAGCTCGCGCAGGCCGGGACGACGCCGTCGGTGGAGACCACGCCGAGGCTGGGCTTGATCCCCACGATGCCGTTGAGTGCGGCGGGGATCCGCCCCGACCCGGCGGTGTCGGTGCCGATCGCCAGATCGCAGATGCCCAGTGCGACCGCCACCGCGGATCCCGAGCTCGACCCGCCCGAGACGTGGTCCGGCCGGTGCGCGGCCCGCACGGCGCCGTAGGGACTGCGGGTGCCGACCAATCCGGTCGCGAACTGGTCGAGGTTGGTCACCCCCACCACCACCGCACCGGCCGCGCGCAGACGGGCGACGGCGACCGCGTCCTGCTCCGGGACGGAGGCGAACCCCGGGCACGCGGCGGTCGTGGGTATCCCGGCGACGTCGACGTTGTTCTTGACCGCCAGCGTCATCCCGGCGAGGGGCGCGCCGGCGGCGAGGGAGGCCGCCATGTCGGCGATGATCGCCTCCCGGTCGCGCACCTGCAGGAACACCTCCGGCCGGTCGGCCTCCGCGAGTCGGGTCAGCACGGCGTCGACCAGTGACGCGGCCCGGTCCCGGAGCGTGGCAGCCGTCGTCGCGGCGCTCATGCGCTGAGCTCCCCGCTGGCGGCCCAGCGCGCGAACTCCTCGGCACGGGCGTGCTCCATGCGGCGCCTCGCGGAGGCGATGGAGTCGGCCTCGCGCTCGCAGAAGGCGTTGTGCTCGGCCAGGGAGAACGTGCCGTCGGTGATGTCGACGCGCCCGCGCCCGGCGGCGGTGTCGGCCCGCAGGTCGGCCAGCTCCTCGGAGGTCACCGGGTACCAGGAGATGCGGTCGAAGTGCCGCAGCAGCCACGGGTGCTCGGCGTCGAAGCCCGGTGCCGGTTCCGGGTGTCGGTGGTTCCACACCTGGGTGGTGCGGCCCACGAACTGGTAGCCGCCGGGCCCCTCCATGCCGTAGATGCACAGGTACGCGCCACCGATACCCACAGAGTTCTCGGCGGTCCACGTCCGGGCGGGGTTGTACTTGGTCGTCACCAGGCGGTGACGCGGGTCCAGCGGCGTGGCGACGGGCGCGCCCAGGTAGACGTCCCCCAAGCCCAGGACCATGTATTCGGCCTCGAAGACGGTGCGGTACACGTCGTCGGCGGTCTCCAGCCCGTTCATCCGGCGGATGAACTCGATGTTCCACGGGCACCACGGGGCGTCGTCGCGCACGCCGTACATGTAGCGCTCGATCGCCTCCCGGGTGGCGGGGTCGTCCCAGCTCAGGGGGAGTCGGACGTGACGGCTCGGCACGACCAGCGACTCGGCGGCGGGCAGGGCGGCCTCGGCCTCGCGGAGGGCGTCCAGGGTCGACGACACGGTGCTGCGCCCGGGGGTGATCTTGACCTGCAGCGACCGGATGCCCGGGGTGAGGTCCTGCTGTCCGGGCACGGGGTTGGACAGCAGGTGCAGGTAGAGGGCGTGCGCGCGGGCGCGGAGCTCCAGGTCGAGCTCCATCCGCCCGTATTCGACCAGGACGTTGTCGTCCCCGCCTCGGCGGTAGGTGATCTCGGTGAGCCCGTCCGCGGTGTGCCCGCGGCCCAGCACGCCGTCGTCGCGGTCCCCGCCGTCGCCGAGGACGTACGGACGGCCCGCGCCCCGCGAGCCCCCGACGCCGACCCGGTCGGGCACGGCGTCCACGCGGACCCGCACGAACCGCACGGTGTCGCCCGGCGCCAGTTGCCCGAGCTTCCACCGGTCGCTGCTCACCACCGTGACCGGGCAGACGAAGCCGCCCAGGCTCGGGCCGTCCGGGCCGAGCAGGATCGGGGTGTCGCCGGTGAAGTCCAGCGCGCCCACCGAGTAAGCGTTGTCGTGGAGGTTTGACGGGTGCAGCCCGGCCTCGCCGCCGTCGGGCCGGGCCCACTTCGGTCGCGGCCCCTCGAGACGGACGCCCGTGCGGTCGGAGTTGAAGTGCACCGAGTAGGTGGACGCGTACAGCTCGTCCATCCCGGCGCGGGTGAGGAAGTCGGGAGCGCCGTGGGGCCCCTCGGCGACCGCGACGTGCCAGTGGTGGCCGATGGCGGGGATCTCCTCGGCGCAGATCCGGCGGGGTGTCGCGGGCCCGGGCTCACCGACGGCGAGCGTGTCCCCCGCGGTGAGGGCGCGGCCCTCGTGGCCACCGAACCGCCCCAGGGTGAAGGTCGACGACGACCCGAGGTACTGCTGCACGTCGATCCCGCCGCGCACGGCCACGTAGACGCGCATCCCCGGTCCGCTGATCACCGGGATGTCGAGCTCCTCCCCGGCCGCCAGGGGGACCGGTTTCCACTGGGCCACCGGCCGCCCGGCCACGGTGGGCCGCACGTGCGCGCCGCCCACGCACACCGTGACCGGGACGTCCGCCCGGAGCCGGAGGCCGCCGCGGGTGCACTCCAGGCCGGCGGCGCCCTCGGGATTTCCCACGGCGAGGTTCGCCAGCCGCAGCGACTGGTCGTCCATCGCGCCGGAGGGCGGGACGCCCACCCCCCAGTACCCGACGCGGCCGGGCCAGTCCTGGACGGTGGTGATGAGGCCGGGGGCGAGGATCTCGAGGCGGGTCATGGCGGGTGCTCCTGTGGTGACGGGTGGCGGGTCGGGCCGGCGCGATCAGGCCGCGGGGATCAGGCGGTGACGATCATCCGGACGGGCGTCGGGTCGAAGCCGTTGCACGGGTTGTTGATCTGCGGGCAGTTGGAGACCAGCACGATCACGTCGCGGTCGGCGCGCAGCGCCAGGCTCTTGCCGGGCGCGGACCGGCCGTCGACGATCCCGAGCGTCCCGTCGGCGTCGACGGGCACGTTCATGAAGAAGTTGACGTTGGGGACCAGGTCCCGTTTGCCGAGCCCGTGCCGGGCGCCCTCGCGCAGGAAGTTCTCCACGCAGGCGTGTTGGTGGCGGGTGTGGTGGCCGTAGCGCAGGGTGTTGGACTCCTGCGAGCAGGCGCCGCCGAGGGTGTCGTGGTTGCCCACCTCGTCGGCGGTGATGGTGACCAGCGGCTCGCCCGCGTCGTCGCGCAGGACGCTGCCGGTGGTGAGGAAGATCGAGCCCTGGGCCGCGACGGTCGCCGGTGCGCTGTAGCGGCGGGTGGCGTCGTGCGCGTCGTAGAAGAGGGTGTCGACGGCCTGGTTGCCCTCGAGGTCGACGATGGTCAGCGTCTGGCCCGCCTCCAGGACGTGGGACCAGGCGGCGCGGGCGGCCACGGTCTCGTCCGAGATCACGGTCGTGTTGGCGGGCACGATCCGGTCGGTGGTCGCTGTCTGTGTCATGGCGGTTCTCCTCAGGAGGTCGGGGCGAGAGCGGCGGCGCGGTGGGCGGCTTCGGAGTTGGCCAGGGCGCGCCAGTACTCCTGGTCCTGCTCGACGCCGGGGAAGGTGTCGGCGACCAGGGCGTCGAGGTCCCCCGGCGCGCTCCAGGCCAGGAGCTCCACCGTCCCGGCGTGGTAGTCCGGGGACGGATCGAGCGGGTGGTCGGCCACCGCCACGGCCAGCACGACCGGCAGATGGACGACGAGGTCGACCGCCGCGCCCGGGCCGGCGTTCCCGGTGGAGACGAGCGTGCCGTCGCCGTCGACCCGGACGCCGTGGAAGAACGACACCGGATGGGGCAGGTCGCGCTCGGCGAGACCGTGCTTGAGCCCGGCCAGCAGCAGGAGTTCACGCCCGGCCGGCGAGTCGGACTCCGGTGAGCCGGCCCCGTAGCGTGCCGTGTTCCCGGCGAGGGTCGAAGCCCCGCACAGCGCGTCGTGGTGGCCGGAGCCGTCCGCGACGATCGTCGCGAGCACCCGGCCCTGGTCCGACAGGATCGGATGGCCGGTCCCGAGGTAGGCCTGCCACGGCACCTTGACGGTGTCGGCGGTGTTGAGCCGCTCCCAGGGCGCGTCCGCGCGCCACATCATGAGCGAGGCGCAGGCCGTGCCATCCCTGTCGGTGAGTCGGATCCGGGTGCCCCGGGCCAGGGTCACCGCGGTGTACCGGCCACCGGGGATGGACTCTGCCCACGTCAGGCGGTCAGCCGGGACGTCCGTCGGAGGGTGGGGCCAGTCGGTGGCGGGGACGACCGGCATGGCGTCGGTGATCATGCCGGCCTGGGCGCGGGCGTGCTGGCGGGCACCCGAGGTGGTGGATGTGCCTGCGGGACTGGATGCGGTGGTGCTGGTCATGACTGGTCACTCTCCGATCTGAACGGGATTGGGGTGGGTCTTGCCGCGGGGGAAGCACAGGACGCCGAGCCCGACGACAGCCACGACGGTCGCCACGCCCGCCCACCGCAGCCACGGTGTCTCACCGGACGGGTCGAAGATCTCGGCCCGTGGCCAGGCGAGGTTGATGGTCATGAGCAGTCCGTACGCCACGGCGAGGACGTTGACGGGGATCCCCCAGCGGCCGAGCGAGAACAGGGGCCTGCCCTCGGCGTCGGTGAGCCGGGGGCCGTTCGGCCACCCCTTGAGTCGACGCATGAGCAGCGGTCCGGTCACGCAGAGGTAGGCCAGGTAGATGAGGATGATGCACACCGAGGCGAGCGTGGCGAAGATCGCGGAGTTGCCGACGTTGACCAGCAGGATGCCCATGCAGGCCAGTCCGATCAGAACGGACGGCGCGATCGGGGTCCCGGTCCGCGGGTGGACGCGCGAGAGAGTCGTCGAGAACGGGAGCCTGCCGTCGCGTGCCATGGAGAACATGAGCCGGGTGGCGGCGGTCTGGATGGCGAGGGTGCAGATGAAGATCGCGACGACGACGTCGGCGAGGAGCACCTTCCCCCAGAAGTTCCCGAGGACCGAGTTAAGTACGTAGGGAAGGCCCTCGGTCGCCAGACGCCCGTCGGTGAGGCTGGGCGCGGCCATGAGCGCTCCCAGGATCATCAGTCCACCGCCGATGGCGGAGACGGTCAGTGCCATCCGGATCGTCCGGGGCGCGATGCGGCGGGGATTGACCGTCTCCTCCGCGAGCTCGCCGGCCGAGCCGAACCCCACCATGACATAGGCCGCCATCAGTCCCGAGACCACCCAGGCCCAGATGTACCCGGGTTGATCCCCCATGCCCGCGGTGTCGAAGACGACCTGGGGGCCGCGGACCGCGTGGGTGAACAACGCGAGGACCACGGCGATCACACCGACGATCTCGCACGTCACGCCGATGTTGTTGACGTAGGCCATCCACCGGACGCCGATGGAGTTGATCACCGTGGTGATGACGAGCAGGACCGATCCCAGCAGGACGGCGTTCGTCGATCCGGATGGTGAGGTCAGCGCCGGGTCGTCGCCGATGATCTGGAAGCCGGACCAGATGCTCGGAAGGACGACCTGCAGGGCGATGGCCGCCGCCGAGGCGGTGACGATCTGGGCGAGGATCATGAACCACCCGCCGAACCACCCCACGATCTCCCCGCCCATCCGGCGGGACCACTGGTAGATCGCGCCCGAGATCGGGTACCTGGCCGCCAGTTCGGCGAAGCACAACGCCACGAGGAACTGGCCGGCGAAGACGATCGGCCAGGTCCAGAAGAAGGCGGGGCCTCCGAACCCGTACCCGAGGCCGAAGAGCTGGAAGATCGTCGTGAGGATGGAGACGAACGAGAACCCGGCCGCGAATGACGCGAACGTGCCGAGACTCCGATGGAGTTGCTGTTCGTAGCCGAAGTCTGCGAGGTCGTCGTGGTCGCCCCGGCACTGCGGAGCCGGGGCGGTGAGTCCGGTCGGATCGCTCATGTGGCGGATCTCCTCTCGGGGCGGGGGCGGTGCGACGGGCGGGTCGGTGCGACCCGGGATGCGGCGGCGCCGTTTCCTGTCAGGCGATAGTTTTCTCGCCGCGCATGACACCCGGGTTGCGCGATGTTTCGTTCCCATTAACAGGCCCTCACGCCGCCCCCGACCCCGCCCGCAGGGGCGCTGACGTGGTCGAATGTGCTCATGACAGCCGCCCGCCCAACAAAGGCCGACCGCCCACGCGCGTGGTCCGACGGGTTGCGGCGCGAGCTGGCCGCCCGGCTCGATCCGGCCGTGGCGACCGCGGTGTGGGTGACCGGATCGGTGGGTCGCTCAGAGGCCGTCCCCGGGAGCGATCTGGAATCCCTCGCCGTCGTCGTCGACCCCGACACCCGCGCGGTACGCCGCGCCGTGGCCGCCACAGACCTGTCGGGCGCGCCGTGGTTCGCCGAGACCTCCGCGGCGTCGGCCGCCGACCCCCGCCTGGTCCG
>NZ_KV824161.1:0-4280 GCF_001815995.1 Dietzia sp. HMSC21D01
CGCGGCAGGGACCCTCACGCCGACGGCCCGCTCACGCGGACAGCCCGGCCTCCAGGGCGGCGTCGAGGCCGTCGCGGTCGCCGGTGACCTCCAGGCCCGCGGCGCCCGCGCGCACGCGCCCCCACAGCAGCAGGGCGAGAGTCTCCGGCGGGCCGGCCACCTCGACCTCCCCGCCGTCCGGGGGCCCCGGCAGTTCCCACTCGAGAGCACCCAACGAGCCCGCACCGACCGGCTCGGCGCCCGCCGCGAGGCCGCCCGCCGCCACACCGTCCGAGGCGGCGTGGGGCACGGCACGCAGGCGGATCGTCAGCGGCAGCGCGGGCACGCGGCCGGAGAAGTGCGGGCGCATCACCGTGCAGAACTCGTCGATGCCGTCGACGGCCACGTCCTCCGACACGGGCGTCGTCGCGGCCGCGCCGTGCAGCGCGGCCTCGACGCCCCAGCGGTGGATCGTGGTCTCGTGCAGCTGGCGTCGCAGCCAGAAGTCGGCGCGGCCAGCGCCGGAGAAGGTCCAGGCGGGCGCGTCGGGGGCGGCGTCGGTGAGGGTCCGGAGCATCTCATCGGCGATCCGCGCGTACCAGTCGGCGAGCGCATCCGCGCCGTCCGCGGCCGGCGGCGCCGAGCGCTGCACCGCGCTCATACCGCGGCTCCGGGCGTCGGGCGTCGCGTCGCGGACGGTCTGACCCGCCCACCAGTTGACGGTGCCCAGGTGCGCGACGAGATCGCGGACGGTCCAGTCGGGGCACGAGGGCACGGCGGCGGTGACGTCCGCAGCACCCGAACCCGAGCCACCCGACCCCGAGCCACCCGACCCGTCCCCCGCCAGCGCGAACCGCACCAGCCCGACCTGCGCCTCGAGCGCGTCGAGCATCCTGGCGTGGCTCAGGCCGCCGGTCATACCCGCCTCGCCCTCTCCGAGCCGCCGAGCGAACCGCGGTCCTGTGAGTCACCGCCCGGCCCGCGCCGCGTGAAGTCGATCTGCCGCCCCGCGTTGGACACGGCCACGACGGTGCCGGTCGCGAACACGCCGTCGCGGTCGAACAGCGAGGCCGTGCCCACCGCGACGCCCTCGGCGCTGATGTGCTCGTCGGCCTCGATCCCCAGGTCACGCGACCGCGGCAGCCGTGCCAGCGCGACGGTGAGGTCGGCGTTGATGAAGCCGATCCCCTCGTCGCCCCAGTGGGTCATGAGGCTCGTCGACTCGGCCAGCGTCACCGCGCGCTGGAACGGCGTGGAGTCCTCGCCGGTGATGGTGTCGAGCGGCTGCTGCCAGAAGCGTTTGCGCTGGTCGTTCTGGTGCGAGCCCATATCGCGGTCCCACGTGACGGGGTCCTCACCGCTGCCGAAGAAGACGTTCGAGCCCGGCTTGTCGGGCTCGTCCGCGGCCCCCGTCGGGGGCTCGACGACCCGCCCCGACCGCCAGATCCGGCCCGGCGGCTGCTCCCCGCGGCGCAGCTGGACGAGCGTGGCGCGGGCGACGGCCTTGTCACCCTGCGTCAGTTCGACGTCGGCCACGCGGATCCGGTTGCCGGCCCGGATCTCCGAGGTGCGCGCGACGAGCGGTTCGTTGCGAACCGGGGCGAACAGGTCCACGGTCAGGCGCGCCGGCTGGAATCCGTCGGCGCCGTGCTCGAGCTCCAGAGCGCGCGCGGTCGCCGCCACCACGGCCGGGCCGTTGACCATGTTGTCCGACCATGCACTGCGCGCGAAGATCGTGGGGATGTAGGCGCCCGAGTCGTCCAGGGTGAAGAACGCGCGGTCGCTCATCGGGCCGCGCCGTCCGTGCCGGTGGCGCCGAGCGTGCGCGTCGTCCCCGCCGAGCCGCCCGCCCACGACCGCAGGATCGCCGCGAGCTGCGTCTCGAAGTACTGCTCGGCGCTGGGCGAGGACCGCCACACGCTGAGCTCCAGCGACACCACGCCGTGCAGCGACGCCCAGATGGCGGTCGCGGCCTCGTGCACGTCGGCGGCCCGGAAGACGCCCTCGTCGACCGCCGCGTCCACCACCTCGAGCAGCGGCTCGCGCCACAGCGGCTCGTCGGGGTCACCGGCACCGCGCTCGGTCCCGGCCCGCGGCGACCGCGCGGGCTCGCCCACGACGAGGCCGTAGAGCCCCTGGTTCTCGAGCGCCCACAGGCGGTAGGCGCGGCACAGGGACCGGACGTCGCCTTCGACGCTGTCGTGCCGCAGGGCGTCGCGCAGGGCGGCGGCGAGCTGGCTGTCGGCCTCGTGCGCGACCGCGGCGAGCAGTCCGGCCTTGCCGCCGAACATCGTGTAGATCGCCGTGGTGGAGGTGCCCTGGGAGGCGGCCAGGGGCCGCAGTCCGAGCGTCTCCGGGGGCGCGTCGCGGAGCCGCCTGGTGGCCTCGTCGAGGATCCCCCGGCGCAGCGAGTCGTCGTACTGGGCGTGGGTGGAGGCACGCGTCGAGGAAGGGGTCACCCCGGCAGGGTACGACGACGACGACGAGTTCACCGTCATACCGGCGTGGCGTGTCGGCGGGACACCGTGATACGGGCGTCGCGACAGTGCCGTCACGCCGGCTCCGCACCTGCTGAGACAGTGTTACCCGCCCGTCTGCCGGGGCGGCCTAGGCTGGGTCCATGACCACCCTGAGCCGTCATGGCAGCGTCTACGTCCTGCGCTTCTCGGAGCTGATGGACACTGAGCCGACCACCACCGAGCCGACAGCCGAGCCCGGCAATCCCGAGAACGTCTTCTCGCCGGACCTCCTCGACTCGCTCGACGCCGCGCTCGACGAGGTCGAGGCCTCCGAGGGCCCGGCCGCGCTGGTCACCACGGGCGCCGGTCGGTTCTACTCCAACGGGCTCGATCTGGGGGTCGTCGCCTCGGACCCCGCGGGGCTGCCCGCGTACGTGACGCGGGTGCAGCGGCTGTTCGCCCGGGTGCTGCGGCTGGAGCTGCCGACCGTCGCGGCGGTCAACGGTCACGCGTTCGGCGCCGGGGCGATGCTCGCGGTGAGCCACGATCACCGGGTGATGCGGTCTGACCGCGGCTACTGGAACCTTCCCGAGGCGAGGCTGGGGATGCCGTTCCCGGCGGGCATGAACGCGCTCGTGACGACCCGCCTCGGTCACCCGGTGGCGTCCACCGCGATGCTCACCGCCCGCCGCTACCCCGCCGCCGAGGCCGTCTCGGCCGGGATCGCGCACGAGGCCGTCGACGCCGAGTCGGTCCTCGACCGGGCCGTCGCCGTGGCCGCGGAACTGGCCTCGCTGCGCGGGCCGAATTACTCGGGCATCCGCGCCGGTCTCGTCGCGGGGATACTGCCCCATCTGGACGCGCCGGTCGAGCGACTCTGAGCCGCCGGGATGGAATACGCCGCGAACTGACCGGCCGCGGCGTGAATCACGCAAGAGGAAAAGGACCTCAGCCCCCATCAACGGAGCCCATCGCCCGCCCGTCCGGGCGGCCGCGCTCTGCCCACGGCGATCAGTTGGCCGCAGCGTACGCGTCCATGATGTCGGCGGGAATTCGGCCGCGGTCGGAGACCTCATATCCGTTGTTCCGCGCCCATTCACGAATGGCCTTGGTCTCCCCCGACGAGGACGTCTTGCTCGCCGTCCGGCGTGCCGGCTTGGCCTTGGTCGATGTCACGCGGTGGCCGTTCTCGACGTACGGCGCCATGACCTCACGGAACTTCTCGGCGTTCTCATCACTGAGGTCGATCGTGTATTCCTTGCCGTCGAACGCGAACGAAATGGAATTGGCCTCTGTGCCGAGATCCGTTCCGTCGAGGTCGTCGATGTACTGAACCTGGAACTGTTGTGCCATGCGCTTCTTCTCCCTGCTCCGGCTATCCGTCTTTCGAGGACATTATGCACAAACAATTCACAGTCCGCACACACTACTTTTGAAAACGTTCGATGGAAATGTTTGCAACGCTGACGTTTTAAGTCGATTCACAGGTGTTGGGCGTGTAAGTCGTCGTGACTTTAGCGACCGATTGCCGCGGAATTCTCGCGATATCTCCGCACGATCAGATCGATGATCTCCGGGTGCGCACCCAATGGCGCGGAGGTGATATCCCCGCCCGCGGCGGCCAGTCGATCGGCGAAGAATCCCGGAGCGAGCAGGTGCGTCGCCACGGCGATCCGACGGTGTCCGTCAGCGCGCAGTCGCGTGACCTCCTCGGTGACCGTCGGACTCGCCGCGGACGCGAAACCGGCGGTCACGGGCGTGCGGAGCAGCTCGGCGAGGCGCGCGGCCAGCGCGCGTGTCTCCGCGACCGACGACGCGTCGCTGCTGCCGGCCGCGCCGAGG
>NZ_KV824162.1:0-1165 GCF_001815995.1 Dietzia sp. HMSC21D01
CGGTCGCCGCCGCGGCGCCCGTCTCGGCCATCGCGCCCGTCTCCGTCGTCGCGCCCGTGGCCGCCGCGGCCTGGGTGACGGCGACGGCCTCGGTCCGCACGGTGGCCTGGGTGCCGACGGTGGGTTCTCCGTCCTCCGGCGGGTCGTCCCACTTCCGGTAACTCATCGCGGCTCCTCGATGTACCGCGGCTCAGGCATGCCGGGGTTCGGTCCCAGCCCGGACAGCCACGTGGAGTACATGCGGTTCCACGTGCCGTCCGCGCGGATCCGCTCGAGCGTCGAGTTCACCTGCCGGACCAGCCCGTCGGTGTTGTTCTCCGGGGTGGACTTGGCGATGCCCACGCCGTACGGCTCGGCGTCGAGCTGCGGACCGACGATCTGCAGGTACGGGTCCTGCGCGGTGATGCCCACCAGGATGGCGTCGTCGGTGGTGATGGCGTCGACCTGATTCTGCTGGATGGCGACCAGGCAGTCCGCCCACGTGTTGACCGACAGCACGGTGATCCGCTCCAACTCCGCCCACAGTCGCGACGCCGAGGTGGTCCCCGCCGCCACGCACACGCGCTTTCCCTCGAGGTGCTCGATCTCCGTGATACCCGAACCCCGCACGGTGAGCACTCGTTGGTAGGCCTGGTAGTACGGCACCGAGAACGTCACCCGCTCGCGCCGGGCGCACGTGATGGACATCGACCGGATCACCACGTCCACCTGGTCGTTCTCGAGCGCCTCTAGCCGGTTCGCCGATGTCAACGACCGGAACTCCACCTGCCGCGGGTCACCGAAGATGTCGGCGGCGATCTCCCGGGCGAGGTCCACGTCGAAGCCGGTGAGCTGGCCGCTGGCGGGGTCGCGGAAGGAGAACAGGTTGGAGCCCTGGTCCAGGCCGACGATCAGCCGGCCGCGCTGCAGGATCCGCGGCACACGTTCCTCGGGCGGGGCGTCGTCTGGCCGCAGGCTGGGCAGGGGGTCGCAGTTCTCCTCGTCTTCGCGCGGCAGGTTGTCGGGGATGTCGGTGCTGACCACCGCGCCGGCGGGCAGCGGCATGACGGCCTCCACCTCCGGGATCCCCGCGCCGACGATGTCCGCGGACTCGGCCGCCGCGCCCTGGTCCGGCCCGCCGACGCCGGGGCGGACCTCGTCGTCGCCGACCCCACACGCGGCGCCG
>NZ_KV824163.1:0-832 GCF_001815995.1 Dietzia sp. HMSC21D01
CCGGCGCTGCCCCTCCCGCCGGCGCGGCGGCCGAGGCGTCGCCGCTCTTCGTGCCCGTCGACATCTCCACCGAGATGCTCTTCGACTCCGCCCGCGCCCTCGCCGCCGAGTATCCGGGCCTGCGGGTCGAGCCCGTCGTCGCCGACCTCACCGCCCTCGACGGGCCCCTGCCCGGCGAACCTGGCGGCCGGCTCGTGCTGTTCCTCGGCGGGACGGTCGGAAACTTCAGCGAAGCCCAGCGTGCGGACTTCCTCGACATGCTGCGCGGCGTCATGGACCCCGGCGACCGCCTGGGACTGGGCTTCGACCTGGTCAAGGACCCCGCGCGCCTGGTCGCGGCCTACAACGACGCCGACGGTGTCACCGCGGAGTTCAACCTCAACATGCTCGACGTCATCTCCCGCACTGTCGAGGCCCGGGGCCTGGACCGCAGGGATTTTCGGCACGAGGCGGTGTGGAACGCCGAGGAGAGCAGGATCGAGATGTGGCTGCGGGCCATCCGCGACGTGCGCATCGACTTCCCGACGCTGGGGCGCTCCCGGACCCTCGACGTCGGGGCGGGCATCCGCACCGAGATCGCGCGGAAGTTCGAGCCGTACGCCCTCATGGACGAACTCGCGGGGCACGGCTTCCTCCGCGGGCCCGTGTGGACCGACGACGCCGGTGACTTCGGGCTGGCCCTTGTCGTCGTCGACTGACAGGCACCTCAGCATGGCCACGCCGGACGGACCCGACCTCGCCGCGCGCGCCCGCGACCTGCTCGACGACGCGCGCGTCGCCGAGGCGGCCATCGACACGGCCGCGGCGACGCTGTTCCGTCTCGGCGGGGACG
>NZ_KV824164.1:0-7400 GCF_001815995.1 Dietzia sp. HMSC21D01
CCCGCCGCCCCGCGCAGCCCGCTCACCACCCGGCGTACCCGGGCGCCACGCGCTGCCAGGGCGCGGCGGCCTCGAGCTGCCCGCACAGCCGCAGCAGCAGGTCCTCCCGGGCGTAGTCGGCGACCAGCTGCACGCCCACGGGCAGGCCGCGGTCGTCGGCGCCGAGCGGCAGGGAGATCGCCGGCTGCCCGGAGAGGTTGAACATGCTGGTGCAGACGGAGAACGCCGAGGACCGGGTCCACATCGACCCCGGGTCCCTCACGTCGAGGTAGCCCAACTCCGGTGTGGTCGTGGGCAGCGTCGGCAGCATCAGCAGGTCCACGCCGTCCGGCCCGAACTGCTCGGCCACGCGCCAGCCGGTCCGGTGTGCGGTCTGCAGGGCCCGCGCGACGTCGGTCGCGGAGTGGGTCATGGCGTTGTCGAGGATCACCGTGGTCCAGGGCTCGATGTCGTCGTCGTCGAGCTCCCTCCCCAGCGCGGCGAGCCGCGCGTCGACGGTCGCGCGCAGCTGGGCGCCCATGATGGCACCCACCGCCGACATCACCTCCATCACGTCCAGGTCGAGCTCCACCTCGCGCACCTCGTGGCCCAGCTCCCCCAGGAGCGCGGCGGTGCGGTCGACGGTGGCGGTGCACGCGGGGTCGGTGGGGAACGGTCCGGGCGCGACACGCAGCATCCCCACGCGCAGGCGGCCGGGGTCGGCGCCGACCTCGTCGAGGAAGGGCCGCGGCGGCGTGGGGGCCCCGTAGGCGTCGCCGGGGCGGTGGCCGGCAACGGCGTCGAGCAGCGCGGCGCTGTCGCGGACGGTCGTCGTCAGAGCGTGGTGGTAGGACAGGGGCGACGACAGCGCGTCGGGGTGCGGCCACGTGGGCACGCGGCCGCGGCTGGGCTTGAGTCCCACGAGCCCGCACATCGCGGCGGGGATGCGGATGGACCCGCCGCCGTCGGTGCCGTGGGCGACCGGGACCATGCCCGCGGCCACGGCCGCCGCCGATCCGCCGCTCGACCCGCCGGTGGAGTGCGCGGTGTCCCACGGGTTGCGGCACGGCCCGTGCAGGAGCGATTCGGTGGTGGTGGTCTTGCCCATCTCGGGCACGTTGGTCGTGCCGAGCACCACCATCCCGGCGGCCTTGTAGCGCTGGACCACGGTGCTGTCCACGTCGGCCACGACGTCGGCGAACAGCCGTGAGCCGTCGGCGGCGGGCAGGCCGGCCACGTCGGTGCCGAGGGCCTTGATGACGATCGGCACGCCGCGCAGCGGGCCGTCGGGCAGCCCGGCCTCGACCTCGGCGCGCGCGGCGTCGAAGCGCGTGGCGACCATCGCGTTCAGCTGCGGGTCGAGGGCCTCGATGCGCGCGATGGCGTCCTCGAGCACCTCGGCGGCGGTGGTGGCGCCGGAGGCGATGTCGGCGGCCAGGGCGAGCGCGTCGCAGCCGGGGGTGTCGGTGCCGCCGGTGGCGGCGGGGGTGTCGGTCATTGCGGGGGCCTTTCGGTGCGGGGCGTCAGGCGACGGCGGTGGGTCGGGGGTGACGGCGACGACGACGAGGTCAGCCCCAGCGCGACTGCCCGCCATCGAGCGGGATGGTCGCGCCGGTCAGATACGAGGCCTCTGCCGAGCAGAGCCAGGCGACGGGTCGGCCGATGTCGGCGACGGGGTCACCCACCCGGCCGGCGGGGATGCCGGCGATGAACTCGGCGGCCTCCTCCGGGTTGTTGTCCATCCACCAGTCGAGCCCGGGGCTGTGGGCGTGGGGCGCCACGTTGAGGGCGCGGATGCCGTCGGCGGCCCATTCGTAGGCTGCGGCGCGGGTCAGGGCGCGGACCGCCTCTTTCACGGCGGCGTAGATGCCGTAGTTGGCGGCGTCCCAGCGCACGGCGGCGGAGGTGACGAGGTTGATGACGGTGCCGCCGCCGCGCTCTGCCATCTCGGGGCGGGCGAGCTTCATGAGGCTCAGCGTGACGCGGGGGCCGCCCTCGAAGGCGGTGCGGAAGTCGTCGTCCGGGTAGTCGGACAGCGGCAGGGGCATGGCCATGTTGGCGTTGTTGACGAGGATGTCGACGCCGCCGAGGCGCTCCACCGCCGTGGAGATGATGGTCTCGGGGGCGTCCTCGGCGATGATGTCGGCGGCCAGGCATTCTGCGGTGCCGCCGGCGGAGCGGATCTCCTCGGCGACGCGCTCGAGCTTGTGCATCTTGCGGCCGACGAGCAGCACGGCGGCTCCGGACTCGGCGAGGCCGAGCGAGATGCCGCGGCCCACGCCCTGGCCGCCGCCGGTGACGATGGCGACCTTGCCGGCCAGTCGGGTCGAGGTGTCCTGGGCCGGGGTGTTCTGGCTCGCGGTGTTCTGGTTCGCGGAGCTCTGCGGTGTGTCGGTCATGGGGTCCTCCGTGGGTGGTGCGGTGACGGGTGGGTGGCGCTCACGCGGTGACGATGGTGAGCAGGCCGGCGATCACCACGAGGACGATCACGGCCGAGCGGAACAGGTGGGTGGGCAGGCGCCGGGCGATCGCGATGCCCAGTTGGTTGGCCGTGACCCCCGCGACGACGCACGCCGCGAGCAGCGGCCACAGGCCGGGCAGGTCGATGCCCGTGCCCGACCACAGCAGCGCGAGCGAGACGATGCTCGTGATGACGAAGTAGCCGGCGAGGTCCGCGATGAAGCTCATCGGCGGGATCTTCGCGCGGCCCAGCAGCAGGACGACGGGTGGGCCGTTCAGCGAGGTGGTGGTGGAGAAGTACCCGCCGATCGCGCCGACCGCGGCGGTGATCGCCGCCGACGGCGGCCGGGCCTCGTGCCTGGTGGGCAGCGCCATGGCGAGTCCGCACAGGATGGTGACCGCGCCGGCGGCCGGCTTGAGGTGTTGATCCGGGAGCAGCGTGACGGTCTGCACGCCCAGCCAGGCCCCGGGCACGGACGCCGCACCCAGGACGGCGACGCGCCGCCAGTCGATGTGCTCGCGCAACTGCACGGTGACGCCCACGCGGGTGATGAGCGCGACGACCAGGTTGACCACCACCGTCTCCGCGAGGCCGATGCCCGCGGTGAGCATGAGCGGCGTGGCGATGAGCGAGGTGCCGAACCCGGTGGCGCCGCCGATCACCGAGGCGGCGGCCACGCACAGCGCGGCGATGACGATCAGGTCCACTCGTCACCGTCACGGCCGTCGGCTGCGCTGCCGGTCCGGGCGGTCTGCGCCGCCGTCACTTCTCGTCGGCGGGGGCCAGGTGGTTGTCGTTGAGCCGGAAGCTGGGCACGTCCTTGAGGTTGATCATGGCCTCGTAGGTGCGCTTGTAGCCGGTGCGGGTGATGACCCAGCGGCCGTCGACGCGGGCGTAGGCGTCGTCGTAGAAGGCGCTGCCGAAGATGAACGTGTCGTACTCGGGCACGATCACGCGGTCCTGCAGGTACCAGCGGCCCGTGGCGGTGTCGCCGTCGATCTCGATCTCGGGGTGGTGGGCCTGGTGCTCGGTGATGACGCCGTCGGTCATCTGCTGCTGCAGCCCGGCCACGACCTCGTCGCGGCCGGTGTAGCTCAGGCGCTTGCCGTAGGAGGCGGTGACCTCGGGGGCGAGGGTCTCGGCGAGCTCGTCCCACAGCCGGAGGTCGACGCAGCGCAGGTAGCGGTACTTGAGGGCCTTGATGGCGTCGATGTCGTCGCGGCGGTCGGGGGTGCTCATCGGCGGGGCCTTTCGCGTGGGTAGGGGCGCGGGTGTCGCGCGCAACTGCTGCGACTGTAGTCAGTTGTGTACAGTTTGGGGATGGAAACCGGGAAGAACACCTCCGATGCCCGCCCGACCGGCCGTGACGAGGTCCGCTCGGCGGTCATGCGCGAGGCCCGCCGACTCCTGTCGGAGCGCGGGCCACACGTCCCACTGCGCGACATCGCGGACGCGGCGCAGGTGAACCTCGGGCTCATCCACCGGCACATCGGCCGTAAGGACGCGCTGATCACCGCGGTGATGCAGGACGCGGTGCGGTTCGGCGCGGCGCGACTCGAGAACCTCGACGACGCTGGCGAGGCCGTGCGCGGGATGCTGCTCGGCGCCTCCTCACGCCCGGAGATCAGCAGGCTGTTGGCGTGGCTGGCGTTGGACCGCGATGCCGCGTTCCCGCCGATGCTAGATCCCTCCCAGCGGCCGGCCGCCGCGCTGCGCCGGATGAGCTCTCCCCCGCCGGCCGGTGACGTCGAGCTGCTACTGGCGTTCACTGCCGTCTACGGGTGGCCGGTGTTGCGCGGGGCCCTGCTCGACGCGCTCGATATCCCCGAGTCCGAGCGCGACGGCATCGACGAACGCCTCGCCGATTTGCTGGCCAGGGTCGTCACCGGCGAGCGCTGAACTCGCCGTCACCGCCGCGAACCCCGCAGCCTCATCCCTCAGCCCGCGCCCCCTCGTTCACCTAGGGTGGCGGGGTGATCCGTTCCCTTGCCGCTCGCCTCTTCTGGCGCTTCAGCCGCTGGACGCTGTCCACCAGCCCCGGCCCGGATCGACCGACGATCCTCCTCGGCGCCCCACACACGTCCAACTGGGACTTCGTATTGATGCTCGGCATCGCATGGCGTCTGGGCATCGACGTTCACTGGCTGGGCAAGGCCAGCCTCTTCTCCGGCTGGCGCGGGCCGCTCATGCGGGCGCTCGGCGGGGTCGCCGTGGACCGCGGGAGCCCGGCCCGGGTCGTGGAGGACATGGTCCGGCAGGTCCACGCCGGAGAAACGTTCTGCCTGGTCATCACGCCGGACGGCACGCGCAGTGGGCACTCACGCTGGAAGTCCGGCTTCTACCGGATCGCGCGGGAGACGGGCCTCCCGGTGACGCTCGGGTACGTCGATCGGGCCACCATGACGACCGGGCTGGGGCCCACGATCGAGCTGACAGGCGACGTCGCGGCGGACATGGACCGCATCCGCGCGTTCTACGCGGACAAGGCCGGCTTCCACCCGGACAGACGCGTCGAGCCGCGGCTGGCCGACGAAACCCGCACGCGGGACGTGGAGCAGCCCGACCCCTGAGTGTCGCCGCACGCCCGGGAGTCCGGTGAGGCCCGGTGAGGCCAGGTGCGGCCCAGTCGGCCCACCGTCCCGCGCCCCTATGCGGGACACTGACGTCATGGACGACCTGCGAGTCCCCCCGGGGCCCGGCGCTTCCCGCGGTCTCGTGATCCCGACCGGAGAACTGCTCGAGCGGTTCTCCCGGTCGTCGGGCCCGGGCGGGCAGCACGTCAACACCGCCGATTCGCGGGTCCAGCTCAGCCTCGATCTCGCCACGACGACGGCCCTGGACGAGCCTCAGCGCACCCGGGCGCTTCAGGCGCTCGCCGCGAGGTTGTCGGGCTCCGTCCTCACCGTGGCCGTGGAGGAGAACCGCTCCCAACGGCGCAACCGCGCTACGGCACGGCAGCGACTCGCCGACCTGCTGCGCGACGCCGTGGCGCCGCCGGCCCCCAGGAGACCGACCAGGCCCACCCTCGGCTCGCGCCGCCGACGACTCCAGCGCGAACGTCGACGCGCCGAAATCAAGCGCAATCGCCGACGCCCCGACCTCGACTGATCGCCTTCCACGCGCCCCTCGCCGAGGTGCGAATCGGTGCCTGCCGGCGAACCCCGCATACCCGACGACATAATCGAGCTTCCGTTACTGCCGGACGTCCTCGCGGATTCCACCGCGAATGCCGGCCTTGACACGACTGCCCACAACGGTAGCGTGGGCATATGAGCACTTCCGAGATGATCAGGTCCCATCCGAATCCGACCGGCGGGCTCGACGTGGAGCTGCTCGCCGAGGCCCTCGAGGCCTCCGCGGCGTGCGCGACCATCTGCTCCTCGTGCGCTGACGCCTGTCTGGCCGAGGAGTCGGTCGCGGATCTGCGCGACTGCATCCGCACCGATCTCGACTGCGCGGCCGTCTGCGCGGCCACCGCGGCGCTGCTCAGCCGCCGGACCGGCAGCAACCTCGAGGTGGTCAAGGCGCAGCTCAGCGCGTGCCGAACCGCGTGCGCCGCGTGCGCCGACGACTGCGAGCAGCACGCCGACATGCACGAGCACTGCCGGCTGTGCGCCGAGGCGTGCCGTCGGTGCGAGAAGGCGTGCGCTGACCTCCTCGCCGCGATCGGCTGACCGGCCGCCGACTCAGGCCCTCGGCGGCCCACCCCGCCGGCTCAGCGCCCGGCCCTCAGCTGCCTGCGGCCCTTGCCAGCGACTCCACGATCCAGGCGCCCCACTCCGGCGACTCGACCCCCACCCGGATCACGCGGCCGTCGTGGAGGTGGAACGCGACGCAGGTCGAGGAGTGTCCGGCGTCGATGAAGATCTCGCCGTCGCGGCGCAATGATCCGCGGTTGCCCCACTCTCGGCCGATCGGCGTGACCGCCTCGACGTGCACGGACCTGATCTGTTCGGCCGGGATGCGCCTGCGCCACAACGGGAACAGCGCGATGCGGACGGTCCCGTCATCGGCGGAGATCGTCGTGCCCCCGGCCCAGTACACCGCCACGGCAACCGCTCCCAGCGCGAAGAGGACGAACGCCGGCACCAGAGCCACCTGCCCGGCCAGCGCACCCGCCACGAGCGCCACCAGCGGGACCATCGCCAGCGCGGTCACGCCCCAGCGGTACGCCGTCGGCAGCCTGTTCCCGTACACCCTGTCCACGAGGTCGACCCTAGCCAGTCCCGGACGGCCGTCGGTCAGTACTGGACGCCCACTGACTTCCGTTCTCCCAGTTCAGCCCCGAGTCCCGCTGGATAGTGAGGTAACGCTTACCGTCCGCGCGCCGATGTAGAGCGCGGGAGAGGGGACGGTTCGATGTCTCCCGGATGAGCACCCGCCGACCGGCGCGGGTGCCTGGCGAGGGGGCACGATGATCGGTTTCCGGCGGTCCGGCGACAGATGGCGGGTCGGGGCGGGGCGCCGCGACACCGTTGACACGCTCGCCGCCGACACCGCGCGGGGCGACGGCGTGACCGACCCGCCGCCCGCCTCCCCGTCGTCCGACTCGACGTCGCATGCGGCGCTCGGCTGGACGATGGTCGCGGTCGCGGCGGTGGTGCTGGTGTTCCTGCTGGCGCCGTTCGGCCCGCGGGGCGCGTCGTCGGCCATCGATCCGGCCACGTCCACGGGCCCCGATGCGCCGCTCGAGTCGACGAGTCCTCGGACCTGGGTCCTGTCGTCCACGGTCGTCACTTCGTTGCCCGCCGACGACGCAGCGCCGGAGCCCGGGCTCGACGGCACCGACGCCACGGGCGAGCGCCCGCCGCCGTGGATCATCCGGGTGCCGCGGACCACTCCGGCCGGCCAGGCGGATCACCCCGCCACCGCCTCGACCGCCTCCGCACCCGCGACCGCCGGCCCGCCGACCACTCGAGCATCGGCGCCCATCCCGGCCGCGCCCACCAGCCCGGCGGGC
>NZ_KV824165.1:0-2259 GCF_001815995.1 Dietzia sp. HMSC21D01
ACACCGGCCCGTGAATCAGCGGGGCTAGGTCCTGCCCATCGCCCGATGGGTGGATGCCGGATTGGTCCTGGCCGCCTACTTCGCCGCCTCGCGGATCAACGTCGCGCCGGCCGTCGTCTTGAGTGTTCACGGCATCTGCCTGAAGAGAATCGCTGAGAAAGTCAGGAAAAACTTCGAGTGGCGAGCGCGGCGGCTCGCCGGCCGCACATGCGCAGCGCCCCGGGGGCCCCGCCCGCCGGACACCGAGATGTCCGGGGCGGGAGCCCCCGGGTCGCCGGGAAGTCGTGGTTAGGACAGTCCGCCGAGCAGATCGGTCGGCAGGAGGCCGGTCAGCGAGTCGGTCGCGCTGCCGGAGCCGCTGCCGGGCCCACCGAGAAGCGAGCCGAGGCCGAGCGAGCCGAGGATGGGCGCCGCGAGTGACCCCGCGGCGAGCGAACCGAGCGATCCGAGAGCTTCAGAACCCATGGATGTGTCTCCTTTCGACGGGCATGTGGCGTGATCGGAGAGTGATCTCCGCTCACTTGGCCCAGGGTAACAGCGCCTCTCGCCCTTCCGAACCGCTCGCGGACTTATTTTCTCCCGGGTATCGCCCGGGGCGCGATATGCTCCTGCCGCCCACCGTCGGGTGCCGCGGAGACGCCGCCCGTCCGTCACCGGCACGTACACAAACGGGTCCTGGGTCGGGGACGGTGGCTCGTCGTACCTGATGGATGCGGAGATGCACGAGGACGGCGATCCGGAACCGGACGACGAGCCCCGCGAACACGACTAGGGTCGGCCGCAACGGGGCCCGGCGACGGCTCATGGGAACGGCACAGTCAGTTCGAGGAGGCGCCATGACCGGATACTCGCACTCGCCGATGAACAGTGGGCCGTCAACGGAGAACCGCCATCGGGTGGTCATCATCGGGTCGGGATTCGGCGGGCTCGCCGCCGCCCGCGCGCTGGAGAAGGCCGACGTCGACGTCACCCTCGTCGCCCGGACCGGCCACCACCTCTTCCAGCCGCTGCTGTACCAGGTCGCGACGGGCATCCTGTCCGTCGGCGAGATCGCCCCCTCGACCCGGCTCGTCCTGCGGGACCAGAAGAACGTCACCGTCGCAATGGGGGAGGTGGACCAGATCGACGTCACCGCCCGGAGGCTGCACGCAACGGCCGGGCACGTCGACTTCGAGCTCGAGTACGACTCCCTCATCGTCGCCGCTGGGGCCAACCAGTCCTACTTCGGCAACGATCACTTCGAGCACTGGGCGCCGGGCATGAAGTCCATCGACGATGCGCTGGAGCTGCGGAGCCGCATCATGGGCTGCTTCGAGCAGGCCGAGGTGACGGACGACGAGGAGGAGCGTCGCAGGCTGCTCACCTTCGTCGTCGTCGGCGCCGGACCGACCGGTGTGGAGATGGCCGGGCAGATCGCCGAGCTGGCGCGGCGGACCCTCAAGAACAGCTTCCGGCGGATCGACCCGGCCCGCACCCGGGTCATCCTCCTCGACGCCGCCCCGGCGGTGCTCCCGCCGTTCGGGAACAAGCTCGGCAACGCCGCCCGGTCGCGCCTCGAGGAGATCGGCGTGGAGATCCAGCTCAACGCCATGGTCACCGACGTGGACTACTACGGGATCGAGGTCAAGGACCCGGACGGTTCCCGGCGCCGCATCGACGCCACCTGCAAGATCTGGTCGGCCGGCGTCCAGGCGAGCCCGCTGGGCAGGATGCTCGCCGAACAGACCGGCGCCGAGGTGGACCGGGCCGGGCGCGTACTCGTGAACAAGGATCTCTCCCTGCCGGGTCGGCCCGAGATCTTCGTGATCGGCGACATGATCAACCTCGACAACCTGCCGGGCGTCTCGCCGGTCGCGATCCAGGGCGGAAAGTACGTCGCCAAGCAGATCGCCCGCGAGGTCGCGACGGGACGGTCACCGGCCGCCCGCCGCCCGTTCAAGTACTTCGACAAGGGCTCCATGGCGACCGTGTCCCGCTACAGCGCGGTCGCCAAGATCGGCCCGTTCCAGCTGCAGGGGTTCATCGCCTGGGTCCTGTGGCTGGTCGTGCACCTGGCGTTCCTCATCGGTTTCCGGAACCGGGTCATCACCCTGCTGTCCTGGGGACTGCACATGGGCGACCATCGCTCGCACCTCAACTCCACGGCCCGGTGGGCGTACGGGCGGCAGGCCCTCGCCCGCGCGGAGCAGGTCGCCGAGCGCGACACCGAGCGCGCACCGGCCGACTGACCCCGCGCCCGGTGGGCGCAGCCGCCAGCCA
>NZ_KV824166.1:0-8796 GCF_001815995.1 Dietzia sp. HMSC21D01
GAAGGGTTCGTTGGACAAGCTCGCCACGGGCTCCAGCGGAAACGGCTCCAAGGCCGGTGACTCGGTCACGAACATCGCTGGCTCCGAAGCCGGTGCCATCCTGGCCGTGGGCTCGCTCGCCGCGGGCAGCATCGGCCTCGGCCTGGCCATCTCCGGTGGCGTCAACCTGCCGCCGCTCCCGGCGATCAACGTCGGGGCGGTCTGCAACCTGCCGCAGGAGGCGATCGACTTCCTCAAGGACAACGGCTCCATGGAGCGGCACGAGTGCGAACCCGAGCAGCAGCTGCCTTCCTGATTCGGGTTCGCATTTCGGTCTGACCGACCGATGAACTGATCCGACTCCACGCGATCCCCCGCTGACCATATGGTCCGCGGGGGATCGCCGCATCTCGGGGCCGTCGCCCGTGTCGTAGGGGCCGATACCCTCGGGGCATGTCCATCCCCGACTTCGTCCTGAAGCTCCGTGAGCACGTGGGCACCGCCCCCCTGTGGCTCGCCGGGGCCACCGCCGTCATCCGCCATCCCGACCGTGAGCGGATCCTGCTCGTCCGACGCAGCGACAACGGATGGTGGACCCCCGTCACCGGCATCATCGACCCCGGTGAGCACCCGGCCCACACCGCAGTGCGCGAAGCGCGCGAAGAAGCTGCCGTGGACATCCGCGTCGACCGACTCGCCTCCCTCGGCGTCTCCCGAATGGTCACGTATGCCAACGGGGACCGGGCGCAGTACATCGACCACACCTTCGCCTGCACCTACCTCGGCGGCGAGCCGCACCCCGCGGACGGTGAGAACACCGACGCCCGCTGGTTCGCGATCGACGACCTGCCCGACATGAGCCCGCATATGCTCGCGCGCATAGAGGCGGGCCTGGCCGACGAGGAACGCACCCGCCTCGCGACCACCACCGAGGGCACGCGCGCAGAGGGCGCCCCCGTGGAGGACACCACCGCAGAAGGCGCAGCCACCGGATAGGGGCCCTGTCGTAGGTCCAGCCTAGAATCGGGTCATGTCCGCCGACCGCTTGCGCGCCGAGGTCCCGCCCGTGGTGACCGCGGTCGTGGGAATCGTGGTCGCACTGGTCAGCGGCGTGTTCGGCATCAGCGCGCACGGGCTGGCCGCCGGTGCAGCGGCGGGTCCGCCCACTACGGGGCAGATCCTCATGGTCGCGGCCGCCAGCGCCGGTGTCGGCGTGGTCACCGCGGCCCTCGCCCGGCATCGGTCACCGATCCTCACCTCGGCGGCCGGACTCGTCGCCGGTCAGGGGGTCGTCCACCTGGTGCTGGCCTCCGGGCACTCGCACGGCGCGGCCGGCCCGCTCGGCCACCATGCGACGAACCCGGCGGCCGTTCGTGCCGCGATGGACGGCGTCAACCTGGACCCTGCGGCCTCGGCATCGGCGCTGTTCGCCCCGTCGATGCTGGGCGCCCACCTGGCCGCGGTCGTCCTCACGCTCGCGCTGGTGGCGATCCTGACAGGGACGCTGTCCTGGCTGGCGGCCCGGGTGTTGCCCACTCCCGTGACGGCTCACTTCGTCGTCGTCGCTCGACTCCTGGCCTCCTACGACGCCGACGCCCCGCGCGGACGGTACCTCCTGGCCCGCGGGGGAACCCGGGCGCCGCCCGTGACCGTGTGATCCCACCTGTTCACGCACCGGCGCGCAACCCGCGGCCGGACGATCACACATCACCAAGGACACACACCCATGCGTACCCACACCCGTGCCGCCTTCGCGGCGGCCACCGCCCTCGCGCTCGCCCTCACCGCCGCCTGCGGCACCGACGACGCCGACACCGGTGACGCGGCCGCCGAGACCGGCGCCGCCACCACCCTGGTGACCTTCGACGACGGCTGGGCCAAAGCCACCGACACCGAGATGTCCGGCGTCTTCGGCACCATCCGCAATCCTGGTGACAGCGACCTGCACCTCACCGGCGTCGACGGCGACCTCGGCGACAGCACCGAACTCCACGAGACCGTCCCCGGCGCGAGCGGCATGATGATGAAGGAACGCGAGGACGGCTTCGTCATCCCGGCCGGCGGCGAGCTCCTCCTGGAGCCCGGCGGCAACCACATCATGCTCATGGACCTCGACGAGCCCATCTCCACCGGCCAGCAGATCACGCTGACCCTCGAATTCGACGGCGCCGAACAGGACGTCACAGTCTTCGCGCGCGACTTCCAAGGCGGCGAGGAGGAGTACGTCGGCGGCGGGCACGCCGCTTCCGGCCACGAGGCGCACGGAGGCATGACTCACGATGGCTGACCAGGCCCGACGTGGTCTGATCAGGCGCGGCCTGTCCCGGCGGTCCGTGCTCACCGGCGGCGTCGCGGCCGTGGTGGGCGGCGGCGTCGTCGGGGGCGCCGCGGGCTACGCGGGGCGGGGTGTCGTCGACGACGACGAGGCGATCGCCGACTGGAAGACGGTCGCCGACTCGCGGGTCGTGGGGACCACCACGGAACCGTTCCACGGCCCGCACCAGTCCGGCATCACCACGGCACCGCAGTCACACGCGGCGTTCGTGGCGTTCGACATCATCCCCGGAGCTACACGCACCGAGATCCAGGGCGTCCTGCGCGCCTGGTCCCAGGACGCCGCCCGCCTCACCCAGGGGCGGGGCGGCCTGGCCGATCTCGAGCCAGAGCTCGCCGAGGACCCGGCGCGTCTCACCGTGACGATCGGCCTCGGGCCCGGCTTCTTCGACGCCGCCGGGCTGCCGGAGAAACGGCCGTCTTGGCTCGCGCAATTGCCCGCGTTCCCGCAGATCGACCAGCTAGAGGACCGGTGGTCCGAGGGCGACCTGCTCCTGCAGATCTGCGCCGACGATCCGCTGATCGTCTCGCACGCCGCGCGGATCCTCGCATCCGGCGTGCGGGGTGTCGCACGGCAGCGGTGGGCGCAGCGGGGCTTTCGCAAGGCCGTCGGCACCGACCCCAGCGGGCGGACGCAACGCAACCTGTTCGGGCAGATCGACGGCACCGAGAACCCGCGGCCGGACGACGTGGACTTCGACCAGATCCTGTTCTCCGACGGCAGCGAACAGCGCTGGATGCGGGGCGGATCGTCGCTGGTGCTCCGGCGCATCCGCATGACCATGGACACCTGGGAGGAGATCGACCGCACGTCACGCGAACTCAGCGTGGGTCGGCGGCTCGACACCGGCGCGCCGCTGACCGGCCGGAACGAACGCGATCCGGCCGACTTCGAGTTGATCGACGAGACCGGCCTTCCGGTGATCCCGCCGGAATCCCACATGGCGCGGGCCCGCCAGCGGAACAGGGGCGAGGCCATGCTGCGGCGGCCGTACAACTACGACGACCCGCCGGAGGACGGCGAGATCAGCAACAGCGGTCTGCTGTTCACCGCCTACCAGGCCGACCCGGTGCGCACGTACATCCCGGTCCAGCGGCGGCTCGCCGAGCAGGACGCGCTCAACACGTGGACCATCCCGATCGGCTCCGCGGTGTTCGCGCTCCCGCCCGGCGCGCCCGAGGGCGGTTACGTGGGACAGACGCTGTTCGAGGGCTGATGCCCGCGTTCTCTCCGCAGCCGCCGCTGCCGATGGCGTCTCGCCCGCCCCGCGGTGTGTGCGAGACGCCATCCCGAGGAGCGGCTGCGGTGCTGGCCGCGGCGGACCGGATCGGGGCAGACTGGATCAGAGCGCCGCGGCGATCGCGGCCGCCATCGCCTGCTGGCCGAGGGCGGTGGGGTGGAACGGCGCCGCATTGTTCTCGGAGCCATCGGCGAACACGACCCACCGCTCGTCCGCCGGAGCACAGCCACTGCGGTCCGTGTCATCGACGGGCAGCACCGAGACGTGGCCGTTGCGGCGGGCCGCCTCGTCGACCGCGTCGTTGATCTCCTGGGTGATCTCGCGGGCCCACTCCAGGTTCTCGTCCCCGACGAACTGGGTGAACGCACAGCCGTCCGCGTCATCGGCGGGCATCAGGGGCAGGTACTGGGTCGCGATCACCGTCGCATCGGGCGAGCGCTCGGCGATCTCGGCGTAGATGTCGGCGACCGCGCCGTCTTCGCCGTACACGTCAGCGATGAGACCGCTCACCGTAGTGCCCAGCTCACTCTCGCAGTCGCGGGGGGAGCCCGGCAGGCCACCGGTGATGCACTGGACGATCAAACCGAAACCCACGTCGTTACCGCCGATGGACAGCGTCACGAGATCGGTGTCCTCGTCGAGGGCTTCGAGCTGGGGGGCGACGCCTGGGTGCTGCGCCTCGAACAAGTCCTCGGTCACGGCCCCGCCGCAGGTGACATCGGTGAGCTCGCCGACAGCCGGGTTCGCATCGAGCAGGCCGGGGTAGTTGCTCGCACTCCTGCCGCAGGGCGCCGCCACGCCTGACTGATCGCCGAAGGCAGCATACGAGTCACCGAGTGCGACGTACTCGGGGTAGGCGGGCTCGGCGAGAGAGCCCAGAGACCCGGCGACGCTGCCCGGGATCTCGTTGGTCGCGCCCAGCGAGCTGACGGCGATCGCCCCGTCGGGCTGAGCTGTGGACTGGGCGGCAGCGGCGGGCGTCGCGACGAGAACGGCGGCAGCGGAGAGGGCGAGGGACGTGGTGAGAGGGCCGCGTCGGCGGCGATGAGGAGTCGACATGATCTCAGTGTCTCCTCATCACCACCGTTCCGATCGGCGATCGACGCAACTGGACAGTTGTCCTCAAGCGTGACCACTCGGCCCCTCAGCCGTCAGCGAGCGCCGCCAGCACGCGGTCGGCGACGTGGGCGTGGCCGGCCGAGGTCGGATGGACCGGGACCGCGCCGGTCTCGAGCCCGGTGAAGTCGACCCAGCGGGTGTCGGGCGAGGTGCACATCGAGTGACCGGGCTCATCCGGGATCACGACGGTGACGCCGTTGCGCTCGGCGGCGGCGCGGACCACGCGGTTGATGCTGTCCTGGAACCCGCGGACCTTGGCCCGCTCCTCGGCGCTGATCGCCATGAACGGCGCGCACGACGGCGACTGCTGGATGACCGCGTCATCCTCCGGGACGGCCGCGAGATACCCGATCGTCACGACGCGGGCCCGAGGCGCGCGCCGAGCGATCTCGGCGTACACGCCGTCCAAACGCTCATCGAGGTGCTCGAGCGCCTCGGCGGCCTGCCGGTCGATCACGTCCGAGCAGCCGGTGGTGGGGTCGAAGCCCTTCGACAGGTTCCCGGTCGCGCCGTCGACGAGCGGCAGAAGCTCGGGCGCGGTGTTGGGACGCAGTGCGCAGGCGACGATCACCGCACCGAATCCCACGTCGTTGCCGCCGATCGTCATCGACACCAGATCGGTGTCGGAGTCGAGCGCGTCGAACTGCGGCGGGGCACCGGTCCGTCCGGCGGTCCGGAAGTCGTCGACCACTGCGCCCCCGCAGGTGGCGTTGACGAACGTACCCACGCCGAGCGCGCGGGCCACCACGGTCGGGTACGCGTCGGAGGTGCGCACGCACGCGACCGGGCCTGCACCCCACGCGCCCGGCGCGATCCGGCCCACGGCGGCGTAGGAGTCCCCGAGCGCCACGTAGTTCGACGGGCCGGTGCCGGGGCCGGCGTGAACCGACGGGCCCATCCCGGCCCCGCTGACCTGCCCGGCGATGTTCGCGCCGAGGGTCTGCACCGAGCCGCTGGCCACCTCGAGCGGCGCCGTCTCCGGGGTGATCGGCGCCGGGATCGTGGGAGCGGGCGCGGCCCCGGCGGGAGCCGCGAGCAGCGGGGACAACAGGACGGCGGCAGCCGCTGCGGCACCGGACATCAGACGGCGCGCGGAGCGGCGGGGAAAGGACGTGTGCACGCCCTCAGCGTCCCATGAACACGTGTCTAGTTGGGCGCCCTCCCGGCCCGCCACGAGGCGTGTCGTGGGGCCGGGAGGGCGCGGGGTCAAGCGAGTCGGTGCGTCAGCTCGCGGGCGGCTTGGCGGGCAGCCGCAGGACCTGCCCCGCGTAGGACAGTCCCGCCCCGAAGCCGATGCACAGCGCGATCTGACCCGGCTCGGCCTCTCCCTCGCGCAGCATGGTCTCCATCGCCAGCGGGATCGAGGCGGCGGAGGTGTTGCCGGTCTGCTCGATGTCGTTGGCGATCGCCACCGAGTCCGGCAGCCCGAGGTGCTTGGCCATGGCCGAGTTGATGCGGCCGTTGGCCTGGTGGGGGATGAACGCCTGGATCTGCTCGGCCGTCACGCCCGCCGCCTCCAACGTCTGTGCACACACCTTGGACACCTGCACGGCGGCCCAGCGGAAAACCTTGGAACCGTCCATGACCAGGAAGGGCTGGAGCACGGCCTCCTCGCGCGCTGCGGCGGCGGAGGCGTCGACCTCGTCGACGTACTGCTTGAAATCCTTGGTCTGGCGGATGGCGCTGCCCTGCTCTCCGTCGGACCCCCACACGACCGGGCTGATGTCGTTGGTCTCCGACGGGCCCACCACCACGGCGCCGGCACCGTCACCGAAGATGAAGGCCGTGTTGCGGTCGGAGAAGTCGATGCCGTCAGTCATCTTCTCCACGCCCACGACCACCACGTAGCGGGCGCCGCCGCCGCGGATCATGTTGGTGGCCACCGCCAGGCCGTAGCCGAAGCCCGCGCAGCCGGCGGTGAGGTCGAACGCCGCGATGCCGTTGCGCCCGAGGGCGGTGGCGACCTGTGGGGCCGCGTGCGGCACCTGGGTCCAGTTGGTGGACGTGCACACGATCAGGGCATCGATCAGGTCGGCGTCGATGCCGGCCGAGGTCACGGCCGCGCGGGCCGCCTCGATCGACATGTAGACGATGCCCTCGTCCGGACCGGCGACGTGGCGGTTGAGGATGCCGGAGCGCTCGTAGATCCACTCGGAGGTGGAGTCGATCTTCTCGCAGATCTCCTCGTTGCTCACCACCCGCTCGGGGCGGTACGCCCCGATGCCGAGGAGGGTCGTGCCTGTGGCGCCCTCGCCGGTCGCGATGGTCACGGTCTCGTTGGAATCCGCCATTGGCGATCTCGCTCCTCGTCGGTGGACGGCGCCTCCCGGCGCTCGTGTCGTACTCCCCGTCACCCTACTGCGGGCACAGGGTAGATCGCCTCACCGTACCGCCGTGTTTCCACCGTCACCCCCGGCCGACCCGAGCCGACCCGCCGACGCGCGTAACCGCAGGTCCGCCGCTCGCGGATCAGTCCGCCAGCAGCCCTTCGAGCCATGCACGCCAGCGCGGTGCGTCCCAGGAGGGCGTGACGTCGACCGCCGCGGCACCCAGCGGGCGGCCGTCGCCGCCGGGCATGTCGACGTACTCGTAGACCCGCAACGCCAGGGCCGCGCGGCCGGCCGCGTCCTCATGCGTCTCGCCCGCCGGGAAGGCGAAGAGCTCGAGCATCCCGTCGACGGGGGCGGACAGGATGAGCGTGCGCGACGCCTCCGACTCGGTCGCGACGATGCCGCCGACCTCGCCCGAGCGCGCCACGACGCCGCTGTTCCCCGAGCCGCCCCCCGAGCCACCGGCCGGGTTGTGGCCGACCCCCGCCGCAGGGGCGATCAGCCGCGACGTCACGCGGGCCCACAGCTCGGGCACCGTCTGCTGCACGGGATCGGTGGCCGCGTCCACGGTCACCACCCCGCCGGCCGGGCGATGGGTCAGCCGGTGGGCCAGCACGGTCAGCGCCTGCGCCCACCCGTCGACACTGCCCGACACGGACTGTCCCGCCAGTTCCCCGCCGGAGCCGAACCCGGACCGCAGGGTGAGCACGCTGCCGCCCTCGTCGTCGTCGACCACCTCACACGACGTCTCCCACGGCGGCACGGGCACGCCCTCGCCCATCCAGTCACGTTCCACGTAGGCGAAGACGCCCGGCGCGTCGGCGGTGGGCGGCGAGTACTCGGTGATCTCCCCGACGGTCGCGGTGAGCATGGCCTCGGCCGCGGCCTCCGGGCCGGTCGTGGGGTCGGGCGCGCCCGGGTCGGCGAACTGCACGATCCGCCCGCCGACCCGCGGTTCCATCGCGCACGAGACGAACCACGACGCGATGCCCTCCGCCGTGGCGACCGCGTCCCACACGACCTCCGGCGCGACCGGCAGCGGCACGCTGCACACCACGCGGATGCTGCCGTCGTCCGTCCGGACCTCCGCCGCCACGTCGTACATGTCCCGCTCCCGCCCGTCGGTCGACCGCTCCACGCGCACAACGCTACCGCCGCATCCCGGGCCGTACCCTGGCGGGCGTGACCTCGACGAGCGGGACCGGAACGGCCGGACACGCCGGCCCCACCGGCGACACGGCCCGTGCCCCCGGCGACACGGCCCGTGTCCGCGGCGTCCGGGGGCCCATCGCCGCGACCGCCCTGCTCTTCGCCGCCAACGGCGCGATCTTCGGCGCGATCGTGCCCCGCCTGCCCGACCTCAAGAGCGCCCTCGCCTTGGGCGCGGGGGAGTTCGGGCTGGCGATGGCCTGCTACCCGGCCGGGGCGCTGGTCGGCGGGCTGCTCACGCCAGCCCTCATGAGGCATCGCTCAGACGGGGCCGTCGCCGTGGCCATGATGGTCGGCGCGTCCGTGGCCGCCGCGCTCGTGGGGTTCTCGCCCGTCGTGGCCGTGTTCGCGGTGCTGCTGTTGGCGTTCGGCGTGTGCGACGCCATCACCGACGTGTCCATGAATGCCCACGGCATCCGCGTGCAGCTGCGCCACGGCCGGTCGCTGATCAACCGGTTCCACGCGCTGTGGTCTCTCGGGGCGGTGCTCGGCGCCGCGGGCGGGTCGGTGGGTGCCGGCGCGGGGGCGTCGGTCCGGGTCCAGATGATCGGGGCCGCCGTGGTGTGCGCGCTGGCCGCCGCGGC
>NZ_KV824167.1:0-2171 GCF_001815995.1 Dietzia sp. HMSC21D01
GCTGGCGTCCCCACGACCGGTCGGTCTGACGCCGAGGCCGCCGCGACCGCGCCGGAGGCCGCACCCGCCGCGCCTGCCGAGTCGGGGGAGTCCATCTGGTCCCCGCGCCTGCGTCGCCGCACCGCCGCGCTGTGGATCGTGTGGTTCGGCATCAACTTCAGTTACTACGGCGCCTTCATCTGGCTGCCCAGCCTGCTCGTCTCGCAGGGCTTCGACCTGGTCAAGTCGTTCGGCTACACGCTCATCATCACGCTCGCCCAGCTGCCGGGCTACGCCGTGGCCGCCTGGCTCATCGAGGTGTGGGGGCGGCGGGTCACGCTCGCGGTGTTCCTCGTCGGCTCGGCGGTGTCGGCGGGTCTGTTCGGTCTGGCGGACTACCCGGCCACGATCATCGCCGCCGGCATGGCGCTGTCGTTCTTCAACCTCGGCGCGTGGGGCGCCCTCTATGCGATCGGCCCCGAGCTCTACCCGACCGCCACCCGCGGGTCCGGCACCGGCGCAGCGGCGGCGTTCGGGCGGATCGCCTCCATCATCGCGCCACTGCTCGTCCCGTTCCTGCTCGATCTGGGCGACACGGTGATGGTCTTCGGTGTGTTCGCGGCGGCCTTCGTCGTCGCCGCCCTGGCGGCCTTCACTCTCCCGGAGCGCAGGGGCGTCGCACTCGAGGACACCTGACCCCGTGCCGGGTCACGGCGCGCCGCGCGGTCACCCGCTGTCGTCGAGAAGACAGTTTCGCCCGTATCGGCCGAGTGGCCTTGTGCCGAACTGTCTTCTCGATGGTCGTCGCGCGCTCCGCTAAGCCAGCCGCCGCCCGAGCTCATCGGGTCGGCGCGGCGTTCAGTCGCGCTTCTCGCGCCTGTCGCCCAGCTCGCGAATCCGCTCCGACGCCGCCCGCAGCCTCTCCTCGCGCGCCTTCTCGTCGGCCTTCTTGAGCTTCTCGTACGTCTTCTCGTCGGAATCGGTGAACCGCAGCGCCAGCCGCGGGATCCCCAGCGTGAGCACCAGCGACGGCCACACGATCCACGCGTACTGCCAGTCCACGACGATCTGCAGGACGAGGAACGTGATGAGCGTCAGCCCGATCACCACGCCGTCCAGCGACTCGACCAGCTTGCCGCGGCGGCGCAGGTCCTCGAGGTCGGCGTCGGCGTCGCGGGTGGCCGGCGTCCGCGCGCCGGTGGGAGCCGGCACGAGAGACGACGGGGACGACGACGAGAGCGCGACCTCCCCGCCGCCCGCCGTGGCCGACTGCACGATCATGCCGTCCACCGACGTCAGCGGCGTCCCGCCCGGCAGGTCGGCGAACGAGTCGCGCAGCTGGGCGAGGGTGCGGGCCGCGGCCACGTCGCCGGACCGGGCGTGGAACTGTGAGTCGTCCAGGCGCCCGGACGCGTAGTGGTCGCCGAGCACGGTGAGGGCGTGCAGCCGTTCGGCGTCGGAGAGCAGCAGGTCGTCGGGCTCGGCCATGCCTTCCAGGCTATGACCGCTGGCGCGCCCGCACCATAGGGGATCGCCCCGATTCGCGGAGGCGGGGTCGTGGATTCCGACGAGTTCGCCGCGGGGGTGTCACGTTTCCGGATGCTCGTGCGTCGACAGGACATGAGCACACCACAGAGCAGGAACGACCAGCGCAAGCAGGTCAGCGCAGGCGCCATGACGTCGATGCTGGCGCTCGAGGCCTATACCCGGGCCCGGGTCTCACGGGACGACAGTCACCTCATCCGCCTGCGCGTCTCGGCGGTCAACGGCTGCCGCTACTGCGCGGCCATGCACCGCCGCGACGCCCGCAAGGACGGGTGGAGCGCCGACCGGATCGCGGCCGCCGAGGACTGGACCGCCCACGCCGACGAGTTCGCGGCGGACGAGCAGGCGGTGCTGCGGTTCGCCGACGCCGTCACCCGCATCGACGGCGAGGAGTTCGTCCCCGACGAGATCTGGGATGAGGTGGCGCGCTACCGCGGTGAGAGCGGGGCTGGACAGGTGCTGATGGACGTCGTCACCATCAACGCGTGGAACCGCATAGCGATCGCGACCCGGAAGGACCCGGGCTCGCTACGCGGGCTGATCCCGAGCGACCTCGAGCCGACGAGCCCGCGATGACCGCGGGCGTCCTCGCCGGAACGGGCGCGTCGACAGGCGAGCAGGCCGCCCCGCCCGGCGCGGCCCCGCCC
>NZ_KV824168.1:0-5487 GCF_001815995.1 Dietzia sp. HMSC21D01
TCGCGGACGTGGTCGGCGCGGACGGCGTGGGGGCCGGGCCGCCGCCCACCGACTTCGCGTCCGACGCCGCCAGCGGCAGCTCGGGAACGGGCGGACCCGCGGGGACGGCGGCGAGCAGCCGGTGCACGGAGAACGCCCCGAGGGCGAGGACCACGACCACCAGCGCGACTCCCGCGAGACGATCGGGTGCCCATCTGATGCGGGCCCACCACGGCGGGTCGGCCCATGCGGCGATGTCCGGGTCCTCGGCGGGGAAGCGCTCCGGCCGGGCTCCGTCCGGATCGGGTTCCGCCCACGGAACCCGGGCCGACTCCGCGACCGCCGGCTCACAATTCCGACCGACCGGCTCTGGCGCGAGCGCACCGGCCAGTCGCTGTAACGCGGCCGCCCGCGCCGGGTCCCGCTCGGGATCGGCGGGACGGGCCCGGATCTCGGTTCGCATGGGCGCGACGCTAGACCGGCACCCGCCCCCATCCGCTCCGGAACGCGGTCCTCAGTCCGCGTCCTGTGGAGAGGGGGACGGGATGGGGAATTCGGTGTCCACGAGGTCTGTCACCGACACCCCCACTGTTCCCGGGCCCAGATGCCACGCGAGGACCTCGTCGAATTCGACGATGATGACGCGTTCCGGGAACGGGGTCTGCTTGCGGATCTCCGAGGCCATCTCCCCGGCCCGTTCCGCCGCCTCATGGTGGTGGATGACGACCAGGACGTCACCGCGGGCGAGGTCGTCGCGAAGCAGCGCGCGGAGGCGTTCATGGGCCTTCGTGGTGGTGCGCGCCTTCGCGGCGAGGTCAACCGATCCCGACCGCAGGACGATCACCGGACGCATCGCCAGCGCGCTGCCGAAGATCGCGGCCAGGGCGCTGATCCGGCCGCCCCGCCGTAGGTATTCGAGCGACTCGAGGGCGGCGTAGGTCGAGGCGCCCCGGCACAGACGCGCGGCGAGGTCGTAGGTCGCCGACAGCCCGAGCCCGTTGTTCGCGGCCCACGCGCACTGGGCGACCGCGGCGCCGAAGGCCATCCCCGCCCCCCGGGAGTCGGAGACGAGGACACGGCCGCCGAAGCGGGTGGCGGCGTCGCTGGCCGACTGCCAGGTCCGCGACAGTTCCTTGGACAGGTGCACCGAGACGACGCCCGTGCAGTCCGGGTCGGCGAGGAGGTCGGCATAGTTGGCCGCGAGTTCGTCTGGGGTCACCGCTGCGGTGGAGACGGCCTTGTCGTCCTCCTGCACGACGTGCAGCGGCACGACCGTGATGCCGAAGTCGCGGACCCACGCGGCTGGCAGGTCCGCGCAGGAGTCGGTGACCAGTCGGACCGTCACGGGGCGTCCACCGGCGGTGTGATCCCCGCGTTCCACTGGTCCAGGCGCCACAGCAGGGCCCGAGCCGCGTCAGTGGTGGGCGCGACCTCCGGTTCGGCGTGCGACTCGTCCGGATTCGCGGTGCGCGGGTGGGCGGACAACTGCACCCAGCAGGTGTTGCCGAGCCCGTTGAACATCGGGTAGTGCTCCACGGGCAGTTCGAGCAGTGCCCCGGTCAGCGCCGCGATGGCGCCTCCGTGCGCGACGATCACGGCCGGGTGCTCCCCCCACTCCGGCGACGACTCGACGAGCTCGTCGACGACCTCGCGGGTACGACGCGCCACCTCGATGCGGCTCTCCCCGTTCGGCGGTGACCAGCGCGGACTGCTGCGCCAGCGCAGTCGCGCGCCCGGCCACTGCTCGTCGACCTCGGAGTGGCTCATCCCCTGCCAGGTCCCCAGGTTCGTCTCGCGCAGCCGCGGGTCGGTGACGACGTCCAGTCCCACCTCGGACGCCAGCGCCTTCGCCGTCTCGTGCGCACGCTGAAGATCCGAGGACAAGATCGTCCACGGCCGTCGGGGCGCCAACGCCCGGCCGACGGCGTGCGCCTGCCGGACCCCGAGCTCACTGAGTTCGGTGTCCAACTGCCCCTGCATCCGCAGCGAGGCGTTGTAATGCGTCTGGCCGTGACGCAGCAGGATGAGACGTCGGGTCACCGAGGAGTTCAGAGCTCCTGATCCCGCTGTGGCTCCTCCGGGGCGAGCGAGTCATCGGCCCCGCCGGCGGCGGTATCCGAGCGCCGCGACGTCTCGACGCCCTCGATCTCCACGACGGGGCAGTCCTTCCACAACCGGTCGAGCGAGTAGTAGTCGCGCTCGTCGACATGCTGGACGTGCACGACGAGCTCGTTGTAGTCGAGCAGGGCCCACCGACCCTCGCGGGTGCCCTCACGGCGCAGTGGCTTGTGTCCTGCCTCGCGGAGCTTGTCCTCGATCTCCTCGACGACGGAGTTCACCTGACGCTCGTTGTCCGCGGACGCCAGGACGAAGCAGTCGGTGATGACGAGTTGGTCGGAGACGTCGATGACGACGATGTCGGTCGCCAGCTTGTCATCTGCGGCGCGGGCGGCGACGGCGGCCATCTCCACGGCCTCGGGGCTTGCGGTCACAGGGGGTTCTCCTCGGGGTGCGAATCGATGGGGACGGGGACCCGGTGCACCGGGGCCGTCGCTACTGGGGTGCCGTCCAGGCGGGTGGAGCCCTCCGGCCGGTAGAGGTTGCGCTTGGCGATGTACTGCACGACGCCGTCGGGTACGAGGTACCAGACGGGGGCGCCGTCGGCCGCACGGCGGCGGCACTCGGTGGACGAGATCGCCAGGGCGGGGATCTCGAGCAGGTAGACCCGCCCGTTCTCGATCTCGGTGAGATGGGTGTCGGACAACTCGAAACCGGGACGGGAGACGCCGACGAACGTGGCGAGTTCGAACATCTCCTCCCAGCCGCGCCAGGTCAGAATCTTCTCCAACGCGTCAGCGCCGGTGATGAAGAACAGCTCGGTCTCCGGGTGCTGACGGAGCAGATCCTTGAGGGTGTCGACCGTGTAGGTCGGCCCCCGGCGGTCGATGTCCACGCGGCTGACAGAGAAGCGCGGATTAGAGGCCGTCGCGATGACGGTCATGAGATAGCGGTCCTCGGCCGGGGACACCTCCCGAGTGCGCTTCTGCCACGGCTCACCCGTGGGGACGAACACGACGTCGTCGAGATCGAACCGATGAGCCGCCTCGCTGGCCGCCACGAGGTGACCGTGATGGATCGGGTCGAAGGTTCCGCCCATCACTCCGATGCGGCGCCGCGAGCCGTCGGCGGTTCCCGTCGTGGTCATGGTCACCGAGTCTATCGGGCCGGGGTGCCGCGTACTCGTCTGCCGCTCCCCGCCGCCCCGGACGCTCACACGGGCAGCAGGCTGGAGACGACCGCCGTGAGCTGCTCGACGTTGCGGCACTCGTGCATCGGCACGTACTGGGAGTACAACTTGGCGGCCGAGTCGCCGGTCCCCCACTGCCGCCGTGGTTCCGGGTTCAGCCAGTGGGTGTGTCCGACCCGCTCGCTGACGAACTCCAGCGCCTCGACCGCGGGATCGCGGTAGTTGTTGCGGCCATCGCCCAGGATGAGCAGCGAACCCGTCCTCGTCAGCGTATGGGCGTACCGGTCGGCGAATCCCTCGAGAGCGTGCCCGTAGTCGGAGTGCCCGTCATAGGTGATGATCTCGGCCTCGCGCACCATCCTGCTCATCGCCGTGCCGAGGTCGGAACCCGATTCGAAGAACGAGGTCACCTCGTCGGTGGTGTCGACGAAGGCGAAGACACGCACCCGGGAGAACTGCTCGCGGAGCGAGTGCACCAGCTGGAGGGTGAAGTGGCTGAAACCAGCGACCGACCCGGACACGTCGCACAGCACCACCAGCTCGGGGCGGGCCGGGCGTGGCTTGCGCAGAACCAGCTCGACCGGGACCCCTCCCGTGGACATCGACCGACGCATGGTCTTGCGCATGTCGATAGCACCGTGCCGGTGGCGGCGCCGCCGCGCGGCCAGGCGACTCCCGAGCTGGCGCGCCAGTGGCCCGACCCTCCGACGGAGCGCCTGCAGATCCTGGTCGTTGGCGCGCAGGAAGTCGACCTGCTCGGCCGCCGGGCCGACCGCGTACTGGGCCACCCGATCCCGCCCCACGGTCTCAGCGGTGCGGCGACGCGTCTCGTCGGCGACCTCGCGCAGGAAGCCACGCACCAGGTCCGCCGCGGCGTTGGCGGCCGCGCTCTTCTCCGCGTGCCGCTTGGAACCGTCGGGGTCGAAGGGATCCGCGCCGAGCAGCCCGTCGAGGATCCTCTGCATGATCGAGTTCGTGTCCAGCGGGCTCAATGCCTGGTAGGCGGAGTAGCGCGGGCCGTTCACCGAGTCGTACGAGCCCAGCTGTTCCACGAGGAGTTCGGCGAGCGCCCGGGCCTTGGCGCGCGACTCGTCGGTGTCCTCGAGAAGCAGCGAGGCGATGAGCTCGTTGAGGGCGTCGGGATCCACCTTGCCGTCATCGTCGGTCGGGATCTCCACCTCGAGCGTCACCGCGTCGCCCGCGGCGTGACCCCCGACCGCGGTCGGGAACCACAGATCGAAGAGCTGGTCGAACACCCCGCGGTGCGTGGGCTTGTGCAGGATCGTCGAGGCCAGCGCCTCGCGCAGGGCGGCGCGGTCGAGCAGGTCGACGTGCACCATCGCCGAGGCCGCGTCGACCGCCTCGCTGGGCCCGACAGGGATGCCCTTGCGGCGCAGTGCGTCGACGAAGTCGACGAGGTGGCCGGACAGACCGCCCGGACTCTTCTGGGTCATCGCCCCCGCCCCCCGATCATCTCGAGCGTCCGCACGCTAGTTCAGCCGCAGCTCGGCGGCCGCACGCAGCTGGTCGGACTGGTGCTTGAGGACCACGCCGAGGGTCTGCAGGACGGTCTCGTCGTCGATCGTGTCCAGGCCCAGCGCCACGAGCGTGCGGCCCCAGTCGATCGTCTCCGACACGCTCGGCACCTTCTTCAGCGCCATGGCGCGCAACACCCCCACGACGCGCACGAGCTGCTCGGCCAGCCGGTCGTCCAGCTCGGGAACCCGGGACGCGAGGATCTTCCGCTCGAGCTCCGGCGTCGGGAAGTCCAGGTGCAGGTACAGGCAGCGACGCTTGAGCGCCTCGGACAGCTCGCGGGCGGCGTTGGAGGTCAGCACGGCGAAGGGCCTGCGGGTCGCCTCGATCGTCCCCAGCTCGGGGATGGTCACCGCGAAGTCACTGAGCACCTCCAGCAGCAGGCCCTCGATCTCGATGTCCGCCTTGTCCACCTCGTCGACGAGCAGCACCGTGGGCTCACTGCGCCGGATCGCGGTGAGCAGCGGTCGCGACAGGAGGAACTCCTCGGAGAACACGTCGTCGCGCGTGGAATCCCAGCCCTCGCCCTGCCCGGCCTGGATCCGCAGGATCTGCTTGGCGTGGTTCCATTCGTAGAGCGCACGGGCCTCGTCGACGCCCTCGTAGCACTGCAGACGGATGAGTTCGGCCTCGGTGGCGGCGGCGACAGCCTTGGCCAGCTCCGTCTTGCCGACGCCCGCCGGGCCCTCGATGAGCAGCGGCTTGCCGAGCCGGTCGGCGAGGTA
>NZ_KV824168.1:5507-16633 GCF_001815995.1 Dietzia sp. HMSC21D01
GAGCCGGTCGGCGAGGTAGACGACCGTCGCGGTCGACCGGTCGGCCAGGTACCCCTGCTCCCCGAGGGCGTCGATGACGTGGTCGATGCTCTCGAAAGCCGGTCGTTGTCCGGTGCGGGCTCGGTCCATGGGGCGGGTCCTCTCGGTGGGGTGATCTGGTGCGAACCGCGCTGATGCGGCCTGCTCGGGCGCGGGCGCCTTACGGCCGCACGTGCCCCTTGCCGTGGGCGATCCACTTCGTGCTGGTGAGCTCCTCGAGCCCCATGGGGCCGCGGGCGTGGAGCTTCTGCGTGGAGATACCGATCTCGGCCCCGAAGCCGAACATCTCCCCGTCGGTCCAGGCGGTGGAGGCGTTGACCATCACCGCCGCCGCGTCGACGCGGGCACAGAACTCGTCGGCCACGTCGATGCTGCGGGTGGAGATGGCCTCGGTGTGGCCCGACGACCAGCGGGCGATGTGGTCGATCGCCTCCTCGACGCCGTCGACGACCTTGAGGGCGATGTCCATGCTGAGGTACTCCTCGCCCCAGTCAACGTCATCGGCGGGGACGAGGCCCTCGCGGTCCCCGTGAACGGTGACTCCGGCCGTTCGGAGGGCGCCGACGACGCGGTCCACGGCGGCGTCGCCCAGGGCGGCGTCGAGCAGCACCGTCTCGGTGGCGTTGCAGACGCTGCAGCGGCGGGTCTTGCCGTTGAGCAGGAGGCTGATCGCCTCGTCGAGGTCGGCGTCCCCGTGGATGTAGAGGTGGCAGTTGCCGGTGCCGGTCTCGATGGCGGGGACCTTGGAGTTCTCCACCACGGCCTGGATGAGGCCCGCGCCTCCCCGGGGGATCACGACGTCGACGAGGCCGCGCGCCTGGATGAGGTGGGTGACCGACGAGCGGTCCTCCGAGGGGAGCAGTTGCGCGGCGTCGACGGGCAGGTCGTGCTCGGCGAGCACCCCGCGCAGCACCTCGACGAGCGCCTCATTGGAGTCGCGTGCCGAGCGGGAGCCGCGGAGGAGCGCCGCGTTGCCCGACTTGAAGGCCAGACCGAACGCGTCGACGGTCACGTTGGGACGCCCTTCGTAGATCATCCCCACTACGCCCAGCGGCACGCGGACCTGACGGAGCTGGAGTCCGTTGGGCCGGGTCGACCCGCGGGTGACGGTCCCGATCGGGTCCGCCAGACCGGCGACCTGACGCAGGCCGCCGGCAATGCCCTCGATTCGGTCGCCGGTCAGGCGGAGCCGGTCGAGCATGGCCTCTCCGGTACCGGCCTCGATCTGCTCGGCGATGTCCGCCGCGTTGGCCTCGAGGATCGTCGACTCCGCCGCCACGAGAGCATCGGCCGCGGCGAGCAGCATCGCGTTCTTCCGGTCGGCAGTCAGCAGCGCCAGCTCGCGCGAGGCGGCGCGGGCACGACGGGCGGCGCCGTGGACGGCGTCGCGCACCGGGTCTGCGGCCGGCCGATCGGCGTCCGTCTGGCCGGCGAGGTCGGGGGCGTCGACGTGGCTGGTGGTCATGCGGGCCAGCTTACCGATCGGTGGCTCGCCGACGGCGCAGGTGACAGACGCGCGCACCTGCACGGACCCCTACGCGCGCACGAGTACCGCGACCATGAAGCCGCTGTCGTCGTCGAAAGGCCGCAGGTCCCAGGTCGACCACCGCTGCTCGACCCGCAGTCCCGCGCGTTCGGCGTCGAGGTCGAACTCTTCCCGCGTCCAGCCGCGGTCGAGCCCGAATCCCACGACAAGCCTGCCGGGCTGCCCGTCGGTGGACTCCGATGCCGGGGCCAGCCGGTCGGCGAGGTTGGAAAGAACGGCACCGCGGTCGGCCGGGTCGACGAAGGCGAGGACGTTGCCGGCCGACACCGCCAGGTCGAAGGGGCCGGCGGCCCAGCCGTCGACGGCGAGGTCGGCGACCTCCCAGGTGGCGTCGGGGCACTGTTCGCGCGCCCGGTCGACGAGGTAGGGGTCGATGTCGACGCCGGTGACCCGGTGGCCGCGGGCGTGGAGGTAGACGCCCATCCGTCCCTGGCCGCAGCCCACGTCGAGGACGCGCGCTCCGCGCGGCGCCATGGCGTCGGCGAGACGCGCCTCGCCGTCGATGTCGACGCCCTCGGCGATCATGTCGTCCCAGCGCCGCGCGTATCGCCGCGAGTGCTCGGGGTCGGCCTCCACGATCTTTTTCCATGTCTGCGCCATGCGGTCCAGTATGGCCGCCGCGGTGCGGCGCTGCCGAGGGCGGTGACGACGGCGACGCCGTCGGGGAGCAACTCGCGGACCGGGGTGTCGAGCCGCCACCGACCGCGCACGACGCCGTCCGCGAGCAGCAGCGTGGTGAACGTCTTGGTGATGGAGCCGATCTCGAACAGCGAGTGCGCGTCGGGGGCCCGTCCCCGCCCCGTGTCGCCGCGTGCGGCGACGTGGGTGCCCCCGGGCGGCCCGGCGGCGACGACCACCCCCACCCGCCGGTGTGCCAGCTGCTCCGCCGCCTGCTCGACCTGTCCCGCGATGCCCCGCCCGTCGCTCGTCACGGCCACCAGTTGACGCCGGTCGGGGTCGGCGCCGCACCCTCGTGTCGTAGTGGTGGGGCACGATGGGCCCATGATCTCGCCGGCGGACCGTCCTCATTCCGACAGCCCGACCGAATCGGATCCCGCGTCCCTGCGGGCGCGGGCCGATGAACTGCTGGGGGCCCTGGCGGGGCCGGGCGCCAGGCTGCGCGAGGACCAGTGGACCGCGATCGAGGCGCTGGTGGCCGACCGTCGGCGCGCACTGGTGGTCCAACGCACCGGCTGGGGCAAGTCAGCGGTGTACTTCATCGCCGCGCGGCTGCTCCGCGAGCTCGGTTCCGGTCCCACGGTGATCGTCTCGCCGCTGTTGGCGCTCATGCGCAACCAGGTCGAGGCGGCGGCCCGGGCCGGGGTGCGGGCGGCGACCATCAACTCGGCCAACATGACCGAGTGGGACGAGGTGCGCGCGTCCGTCCGGGCAGGCGAGGTGGACGTGCTGCTGGTGAGCCCCGAGCGGCTGAACAACCCGGATTTCCGCGACACCGTGCTGCCGGCGCTCGCCGCGGACGCCGGGCTGGTCGTGGTCGACGAGGCCCACTGCGTCTCCGACTGGGGGCACGATTTCCGGCCCGACTACCGCCGGATCCGCACCCTCCTCGCCGACCTGCCGGAGGGGGTGCCGGTCCTTGCCACCACGGCCACGGCCAACGACCGCGTGGTGCGCGACGTCGCCCAGCAGCTAGGCGTCGGCGTGAGCGGCCTCGCGGAGCAGGCTCCGGCCGCTGACGACTCCGCCGCCTCGGACACCCTCGTCCTCCGCGGCGGCCTGGACCGTGAGTCGCTCCGACTGTCGGTGGTAACGATCGACGACTCCGAGACGCGCGCGGCGTGGCTGGTGGAGAACCTCGACTCGCTGCCGGGTAGCGGGATCGTCTACTGCCTCACCGTCGCCGCCGCCGAGGACATGTCCGAGCTGCTCACCTCGGCCGGGCACCGCGTCAGCGCGTACACGGGGCGTACCGACTCCGGCGAGCGGGAGGACCTCGAGCGCGCCCTCCTGGACAACGAGGTCAAGGCGCTGGTCGCCACCTCCGCGCTGGGTATGGGTTTCGATAAGCCGGACCTGGGCTTCGTCGTCCACCTGGGGGCGCCGCCCTCCCCCATCTCCTACTACCAGCAGATCGGCCGCGCCGGGCGCGCGGCCGACAGAGCCGAGGTCGTCCTGCTCCCGGGGCCGGAGGACCGCGCGATCTGGAACCACTTCGCGTCGCTGGCCTTCCCGCCGGAGGACGCCGTGCGGCGGGTCCTCGACGCGCTGGAGCCCGGCCGTCCGCAGTCGACGCAGGCTCTGGAGCCGGCCGTGGATCTCGGCCGGACGCGGCTGGAGATGGTGCTCAAGGTCCTCGACGTGGACGGCGCGGTCCAGCGGGTGCGCGGCGGCTGGGTCTCCACCGGGCGGCCGTGGCACTACGACGCCGAGCGCTACGCGGGTCTGGCGGAGGCGCGGCAGGCCGAGCAGCAGGCGATGATCGCCTACGAGCGCACCGACTCCTGCCGCATGGAGTTCCTGCGCGCGCAGCTCGACGACCCCACCCTCGACCCGGCGTCGCCCGGTTGCGGGCGCTGCGACAACTGCACCGGCGAGCGCCGCACCTCGGACGTCGATTCCGGCGCGCTGACCCGGGCCCGCGAGGCGCTTGAGCGGCCCGGCGTGGTACTGCCGCCCCGCCGGCAGTGGCCCACGGGCCTGGCCAAGCTCGACGTGCCGCTCAAGGGCAAGATCACCGACGGTCCCGCCGAGGGCCGGGCCCTCGCGCGTCTCACCGACCTCGGTCTGGGGCAGAAGCTGCGGGTGCTGCTCGCCGAGCCCGATCAGGACGCGCCCGAGTGGCTGGCCCGCGCCTGCGTGCCGGTCCTGCGCGAGTGGGGCTGGACCGAGCGGCCCACCGGGGTCGTCGCCCTGGTCACCGGGGAGCACCCGCAGCTCGTCGGGGGCCTCGCCGACGCGCTGGCGCGGATGGGGCGCATGGAGCCGCTCGGCGAGCTCACCCGCGACCCGGCGCTGCCGCCGGTGACCGCGCAGAACTCGGCCTACCGCGTGGCGCAGCTATGGGGCACGTTCTCCGGCCCGGCCACGCCCCCGAACGGGCCGGTCCTGCTGGTCACCGACGTGCTCGGCACGGGCTGGACGGTCACCGAGGCGGCGCGCCACCTGCGGGAGTCCGGGGCCTCCGCGGTCCTGCCCCTGGCTGTCGTCACCGCGGGTTAGGCGACCGCCGGTGGTCGACAGGGTGGGCGCCGGCATGGAATCGTCGAAGCATGGTCACTTCGACGAGACTGTCTCCTACGGCTCGGCCGGACTCCTCCACGACCCGGTCTGACCAGTCATGAGCGTCCTGACGGTGGCCGCCCTGGCGCTAGGTTTCGTGCTGCTCATCGGCGGCGGTGAAGTGCTGGTGCGGGGCGCTGGCGGTCTGGCCGCCGTTTTCAAAATCTCCCCGCTGGTGGTGGGACTCACCGTTGTCGCGTTCGCCACCTCGGCGCCGGAACTCGCGGTGAGCGTCGATGCCGCGCTGAGTGGATACCCGGGATTGGCCGTCGGCAACGTCGTGGGCAGCAATATCGCGAACATTCTGCTCATCCTGGGGATGACCGCGATCGTCGCCCCTCTCGTGGCGACGTCCCGGATCGTGCGAGTCGACATCCCCATCATGGTGCTGTTCTCTCTGGTCGTGCTTCTGGTGGCCCTCGACGGCACGATCAGCTTCCTCGACGGTCTGCTGCTCCTCGCCGGCCTCGTGACCTATACGACCGCGACGATCGTCATCGCGCGCAAACAGGATGGAGACCGCGCCACCGAGGCATTGGACGCCCCGGCCGGTGACAGCGCGGGCGAGACGACGCCTACCGGCGGCGAGACCTCGCACCCGGTCCTCCTCAACAGCGCTCTCGTGATCGCCGGGGTGGCGCTGCTCGTGATCGGGGCACGGCTACTCGTCACCGCGGCCAGTGATCTCGCGTCGGCCTGGGGGATGAGTGACCTGGTCATCGGTCTCACGGTGGTGGCCATCGGCACCTCCCTCCCGGAACTCGCCACGAGTCTCGTGGCGGCGATCCGCGGCGAACGCGACCTCGCCATCGGCAACATCGTCGGAAGCAACATGTTCAACATCGGCGCGGTTCTCGGAATGACCTCGCTCATCACGCCGATCGGGGTCGCCCCAGGGGCCATCCGCTTCGACCTGCCGATCATGCTCGCCGTCTCGATGGCTCTGCTCCCGATCGCCTTCACCGGGATGGCGATCAAGCGGTGGGAGGGACTGCTCTTCGCGGGGTTCTACGCCGCGTACGTCGCCTACGTGGTGCTGCAGGCCGCCGACCACGACGCGTTGGATCCGTTCAGCGCCGCCATGCTCTGGTTCGTCATCCCCGTCACCGCGCTGTGGCTGATCGTATTGGCCACCTACGAACTCGGTGTCCGGCGGGGGCGCGGACAGGCCCGCGGCCGGCCCGTCGCGAGAGACGACGGCGGCCGCGAGGGCGGTTGAGGGGAGGCGGCCCCGCATCGGCCGCCGGACGGCTCAGACCTCCCGCGCCATCGCCCGTCCGGCCTTCATGCCGGAGAAGATGCACCCGCCGAGGAACGTGCCCTCGAGTGAGTTGCAACCATGAACGCCGCCGCCACCGAATCCCGCGACCTCACCGGCGGCGTACAGCCCCGGGAACGGCTCGCCGGCGGGAGTGAGGCACTGTGAGTCGAGCGTCGTCTCGATCCCGCCGAGGGTCTTGCGCGTCATGAGGTGCACTTTCACCGCGATCAGCGGGCCACCCGAGCCGGCGGCCGAGCCCTTGCCCGGCCCGGAGTCCGCGAGCAGGCGGTGCGGCTTGGCCAGGCGGGTGAGCTTGTCGGTGAGCACGCGCCGCGAGTTGTGGATCGCCTGGACCTGGGCGTCCTTGGCGAACGGGTTGTCCATCTGCCCGTCCATCGCCAGGACGAACTCCCGCACCTTCTCCACGTCCAGCTCGGGCTCGCCCTCCCGCAGCAGCGAGTTCATGCCGGCGACCATCTCCTCGAGCGTGTCCGCCACCACCCAGTCGACGCCCTTCTCGGCGAAGTCGGCGATCGACGGGGGAAGGCCGCTGCCCGCCTTGGACGCGAACTTCCGGATGCTCTTGTCGGTCAGCTCGGGGTTCTGCTCGGAGCCGGAGAGGATGAACTCCTTGCCGGCGATCGCCGAGTCGAGGATGAACCACGAGTAGTCCTGGCCGGCTCGGCGGATCGCCTCGATGGACGCCGTGGTGTGGAAGCCCGGGAACAACGGCACGGGCATCCGGTCGCCGTTCGCGTCGAGCCACAGGGTGGACGGTCCCGGGATGATGCGGATCGCGTGCGAGGGCCACACGGGCGCGAAGTGGGCCACGCCCTCGGTGTAGTGCCACATGCGGTCCCGGTTGATGAGGTTCGCACCGGACCGTGCGGAGATCTCCAGCACCCGCCCGTCCACGTGCTCGGGCACACCCACGATGAGGTCCTTCGGCACGTCGCCGAGCCGGTCGGCGGGCCAGTACTTCCGCACCAGGTCGGGGTTGCCGCCGATGCCCCCGGAGGCCAGCAGCACGGCCTTCGCCCGGAACTCGAACTCCCCGGTCTCCTCCCGGGGGGACGCGACGCCGCGGTCGTAGTCGCAGGGCGCCAGTGTCGCGCCCCGCACGCCCACGGCGCGGCCGTCCTCCACCACGATCTCGTCCACCCGGTGGCGCACCGCGAAGCGGACCAGGCCGGCGCGGGCGGCATCGCGGACGGGTTCCTCGAAGACGCGGACCACCTCGGGCCCGGTCCCCCACGCCACGTGGAAGCGAGGGACGGAGTTGCCGTGCCCGTTCACGTCGCCGCCGCCACGCTCGGCCCAGCCGACGGTGGGGATGATCCGCAACCCCAGGTCGTGCAGGTACCGCCGCTTCTCCCCCGCGGCGAACTCGACGTACGCACGCGCCCACTGCCGTGGCCAGTGGTCCTCGGGGCGGTCGAACGCGGCCGAGCCGAGCCAGTCCCGCCACGCGAGTTCGAGCGAGTCCTTGATGCCGATCCGCCGCTGCTCCGGGGTGTCCACGAGGAAGAGCCCGCCGAGGGACCAGAACGCCTGCCCGCCGAGGTTCTTCTCGCTCTCCTGGTCCACCACCAGCACCTTCTTGCCCGCGCGCGTCGCCTCGTAGGTCGCCACGAGGCCGGCCAGGCCGTGCCCCACCACGATGACGTCCGGGGCGAAGCCCGGCTCGGGCGCGGGCAGAGGTCCGGCGTTGGCGGCGCGGGACGTCGACGGCGGCTGCCACGACGGGTAGACGGGGCGGACGGGCCGGGCCTCGCCGGTGGTGCGTGCGGAACGGGACGCGGAACTGGTCATGGGTCCAGTGTGCCCGGTCACTCCAGCAGGTGGCGCAGGTATCGCTCGGGCGCGTCGAGGTAACGCCGGTAGTGGTCGACCATCGCCAGGTCCTCCCATCGCGCCCGGTGCATCCCCTCGTCGGAGAGCTCGTACACCGCGGCGCCGGGGACCGAGGCGAGGATCGGCGAGTGGGTCGCCATGAGCACCTGCGCGCCGTGTCGGTCGGCCAGTTCGAGCAGCAGCGCCACCAGTCGGAGCTGCGCGTCGAACGACAGGCCCGCCTCCGGTTCGTCCAGGACGAACAGGCCGCCGCCGTCGAACCGGGAGGTGGTGAGGATGTCCCAGAACGCCTCGCCGTGGCTGCGCGAGTGAAAATCCCGCTCGGGGCCCGAGGACTGCAGGTAGGTGAACATGCCGTGCATGGTCTCGGCGCGCAGGAAGTAGCCCCACCGGGACGCGGCTCCCCCGCGGACCAGGCGCAGGTCCGAGTTCAAGGGCGACTCCGACCGCCATGTGACGTCCCGGCCGTGGACGGACCCGCCCTCGGCTCCCAGACCGAACGCCATGGCGACGGCCTCGACGACCGTCGACTTGCCGGCGCCGTTCTCGCCGACCAGCACGGTGAGATCGTCCAGCTCGAGCCCGTCGCGCAGGAGCTGCGCGACCGCCGGGATGGAGTACGGCCACTGGTCCGCCGGCCGGGGGAGGTCGGGGTCGGGGTCGGCCACCACCCGGACGACCGGGCGGGGGTCCAGGACACGGTCTCGGCTCACCCGGCCACGGTACCGTTGCGCTCATGCGGATCCACCAGATGAACTGCGGGACGTTCGCGGGTGTGGCCCCCACGCGCGTGCTGCTGGTAGAGGCGCCGGGCGGCCTCGTGCTGGTGGACTCGGGGATCGGGCTGGCGGACATCGCCGACCCGGCCGGTCGCCTCGGCGCCGCGCGCCACGTCCTGCGCCCGGCACTGCGTGAGCGCGAGACGGCGGTCCGCCGCATAGAGGCCCTGGGCCTGGATCCGCGGGACGTGCGGCACATCGTGCTCACCCACCTGGATCTCGACCACATCGGCGGCCTCGCCGACTTCCCCGCCGCGCAGGTGCACGTCTCGGCGCAGGCCCTGACGTGGGCGGTGCGCACGCCGCGCTTCCTGGAGCGTCGGCGTTACCGCCGCCGCCAGTGGGAGCACGGGCCGCGCTTCACCGAGTACTCGTTCGGCACCGACCGGTGGGAGGGCTTCCGGGTGCACCCCCTGGACCATGTCGCCGAGGGGATGCTGCTCGTGGACCTGCCGGGTCACGCCGTCGGGCACGCGGGGGTGTTCGTGCCGGGGCGCGGCGGAGACCCGTCCGCGCCCGGAGACGGCGACGACGACAAGGACGTCCTCCACGCGGGTGATGCCTTCTACCACCGGGGCCAGGTCGGCTCGATGGGCCGGGTGCCGGCGTGGGTCCCGGTCGCCGAACGCGTCATGGCCCTGGAGCCGGCCGCGGTCGCGGTGACGCACGCCCGACTCGCCGGGGTGGCCGCTCGCCGCGGCGACACTCTGGACATGGTGTGCGCGCACGACCCCTCGGGGCCCGGAGGGCTCTAGATGGTCCGCGTCCGCGACACCGCCTGGACCCCGGCCGAGCGCACCCGGCCGGATCCCGACCTGCCCGAGCGTGCCGACGCCCTGGCGGAGCTGATGCACGGCCGCCGCACGGTCGTCCTCACCGGCGCGGGCATCTCCACGCCCTCGGGCATTCCCGACTACCGCGGGCCCGACTCGCCGGGTCGCACCCCGATGACCTACCAGCAGTTCGTCGGTGACGCCGCGTTCCGCCGTCACTACTGGGCCCGCAACCACCTGGGCTGGCGGCATATGGAGGCCGCCCGCCCCAATGCCGCGCACATGCTGCTTGCCCGGTGGGAGAGGTGCGGCGCCGTCCCGGGCGTCATCACACAGAACGTGGACCTGCTCCACCTCAAGGCAGGCAGCCGGCGGCTGGTCGACCTGCACGGCACCTACGCGGTGGTCACGTGCCTCGACTGCGGGCTCCGCCAGAGCCGATGGGCCCTGCACGAGCAGCTGGACCGTCTCAACCCCGGCTTCACCGAACGCGTCGCGACCCGCGGCGCGATCGAGATCGCCCCGGACGCCGACGCCGTCCTCACCGACACCGCGGACTTCCGGATGGTGGACTGCCCGCGCTGTTCCGGGGTGCTCAAGCCCGACATCGTCTACTTCGGCGAGAACGTCCCCGCGCACCGCGTGCAGGAGGCCAACGCCCTGGTGGACGGGTCCGACCTCGTCGTCGTCGTCGGCTCGTCACTAACGGTGCGCTCCGGCTACCGGTTCGTGCGACGCGCGGTGACCACCGGCACGCCCGTCGCGGTGGTCAACCGCGGCCGCACCCGCGCGCACGACGAGGCCACCCTCACGATCGACGGCGACTGCGTCGAGGTCCTCACCCGCGTCGATCGGGCGCTCGGCGCGTAGACGGCGGGCGACGGCGAGCACCGCCCGCCCGGACCCCGGGGTGCGGTCGCTGTGCGGGCCGCCACAGGCGCACACTGGAACCATGAGCACAGATCTGGACCCCGCCGCCGCGCTGGACCGACTCCTCACCGGCAACCGTCGCTACGTCGACGGCGCCAACCTCCACGCGCACCAGGACCCCGCCCGCCGTGCCGAGCTCACGGGCGAGCAGCACCCCTTCGGCATGGTCTTCGGCTGCGCCGACTCGCGCGTGCCCGCGGAGGTCGTGTTCGACCAGGGCCTGGGCGACCTGTTCGTCATCCGCAACGCCGGCCACATCGTCGACCCCTCCGTCCTGGGCTCGATCGAGTTCGGCGTCGACGTCCTCGGCATCCCGCTCACCCTCGTACTGGGGCACACCTCGTGCGGCGCGGTCGGCGCCACCATCACCGCGGTCGACTCCCACTCCACCCCGTCGGGCTACCTGCGCGACGTGGTCGAGCGCATCGCCCCGGCCGTGTTCGAGGCGCGGCGCGACCCGGACGCCGGGTACGACGACGTGGTGATCGAGAACGTCCGGCAGACGGTCACCGCGATCCGCGAGAAGTCCGCGGCCGTCGACCGCGCGATCACCGAGGGCCGCACGGCGATCGTCGGCGCGATCTACAACCTCGAGGCGGGGACCGTCACACCGGTCCACACCGAGGGCAGGGTCAACGGGGGCTGATCCCTCCGCGGCGCGCGCGGACCGGCGGCCCGGCTCGCGGCGGCTCGGCAGCCCGGCG
>NZ_KV824169.1:0-8006 GCF_001815995.1 Dietzia sp. HMSC21D01
GCCGCCACCGTCATCGCGGCGATCGGCGGGTCGGTCATGCTCGCCGGCATCGCCTTCCTGCTGGTGGTCGCCATCCAGGCCGGCCTCTTCCCGCCGATCGCGCGGGTGATCGCCGCCGCCGCGCTCGCGGTGGTCCTCGTCGCGCTAGGCCTACGACTTCAGGCGCGCCACGAGCCGACGGCCGGGACCCCGGTCAACCCCGGCGCGCTCGCGCTCGTCGGAACCGGACTCGCCGCCGCGATGCTCGACGTCATCGCCGCGACCACCCTCTACCTGTGGATCCCCGTCCCGGCCGCGTTCATGTTCGTCGGCGGACTCGCCCTCGGCGGCATGGCGCTGGCCCAACGGTGGGCCTCGGGGCTGCTGGCGTGCCTCGTGTCCGCGGGCACGATGCTGCTCGCGCCGTTCATCTCCACGGACGTCGAACTGCCGGTCTTCGTCGCGATCGTCGGCATCGCCACCGCCGCCCTCGCCGCCGACCTGGGGGTGGCCGTCCGCGTCGTGTGGTCCGTCCTCCCCGGCATCCTGCTGGCCGGATACCTCTCGCAGGCCGCCCTCCACTCCCGCGGCGAACAGATGGCGCTCATCGCGACCGCCCTCGTCTTCGCCGCCGTCGGAGCAGGGGTGGCCTGGTACGACTCACTCCGCCGGAGCCCCGCCGTCGAGAACGCGGCCCTCGTCGTCGTCCCCACCGCACTGCCCCTCGCCCTCCTGCCCGCCACATACCTCCTCCGGCCCGGCTGGCCCTACGGCCTGCTCCTCGCCGCGGCCTACCTGGTCGTCGCCGTCCTCGCCGGCCGCACCGCCGGCACGGACCGCGCCGGCGGCACGGACCGCGACCGTCACGCCATGCACCTGTCCGCGGTGACCGGCATCGTCGGCAGCGCGCTACTCCTGCTCACCTGGGTCGAGCTGGGCGGGCGCGAGATGACCGGCTTCGCCCTCACCCTCAGCGCGCTGGCGTACGTCGCGGCGGCCGGGCTGTGGGGCCGCAGGTGGCTGCACTGGGTGGCCGGAGCCGCGTCCGTACTCGCCCTGCTCGTGTACCTGGGCGTCAACGAACCGCACCTCGCGCTCAGCGAACGGCTCGCGGTGCGCGAGTTCAGCTACTGGGACGTCGTCTCCGCGCTCGCCGTCACTGCGTTGGCGGCCGCCGTCACGTGGTGGGCGCGGCGCCGACTGCCCCGAGAGGCCGGGCGCGTGACGATGGTCGGCGCGGTCGTCGCCCTGGCCACCTTCTCGGTGATGATCGTCGCCGCCGGCGTGACGATCGGCGACCTCACCGGCGCGGCGCGCACCGGGTTCCTCGCCGCGCACCTCGTGGTGACCGTGCTGTGGATCTGCTGCGCGGCGTGGTTGGTCCTCACCCCGAGCCCCCGCATCGCCGACGCCCGCCGGCTCGGGTTCGTCCTGGGCGCGCTCGCGCTGGCGAAGCTCCTCCTGCTGGACCTCGCCACGCTGCCGGGCCTGTTCCGCGTCCTGTCGTTCATCGCGGTCGGCGCGGTGATGCTCGCGGTGGCCGTGCGCTACCGCAAGGAGACCGACCCGTCGGGCAGCGGCTCGCCCACGTAGATGTGGAAGGCCCGCGGCTCGGCGCCGGACATCAGCACCTGCACCTCCGGGTGATCGACCTCGTCGGGATCGTCCGACGGCTGGCTCCACACGACCTCTCCCGCGTCGGTCAACTCGCGCAGCGCCATCCGCGTGGCGCGTACCCACCGCACGCGCTTGAGCGCGGGCTCGTCGCGGAGCAGGTCGTCCGCCAGTCCCTCCCGGTCGCGCAGATCGACCATGAGGCGCTCACCGTCCGGGCACTCGTACGCCATGCAGACCTGGTCGACCAGAACGGCCAGTGGCCACGAGGGCGCCGAGCCGAGCAGATCGACGATGATCATGCGCGCGTCCTCCACCTGACAGGCCGTCGGCGTGGTGAGGACCTGCATCCGGTCGGCGACGTCCTCGGTGATCTCGATGAGCTGAACGGTCATGGTGAACTCCCGTGTCCGACGAGACGGTCGACAAGGGGGTTCGCGGCGCGGCCCGAACCGTCCCGACTGTGACCTAGATCATAGCGCACCGGCGTGGCCGACGGGTCTCGGCGGGATGACGATCTCGCGAACAGGCCCGCCGACCGCGCCCGCCGACGACGCGCGTGTGGTTGTGTCACAGCTGTGACCCTCTCGCACACCGGCCCCGTGGACACCGCCGCCTTCACCCTCGCCTACGAGGGCGTCGACCCCCGGGACGAGGGCCTGCGCGAGACCCTCACCTCCACCGGCAACGGCTACATGGCCACCCGCGGCGCGGCCGAGTGGGAGGAGGCCGACGACGTCCACTACCCCGGGACCTACGTCCACGGCCTCTACAACCGCGCGACCACCCTGCTCGGCGGCGTCCCGGTCCACAACGAGGACCTGGTCAACCTGCCGAACTGGCTGCCGCTGAAACTCCGCGTCGGCGGCGCGGAGGTCCTGCGCCTCGCGGACGTGGAAATTCTCGACTACCGGCACCGGCTCGACCTCCGCGCCGCGGTGCTCACCCGGCACCTGCGCTTCCGCGACCGCGAGGGGCGCGAGACCGAACTGGTCAGCCGCCGGTTCACCTCCATGGCGTCGATGCACCACGCCTACCTCGAGTGGACCCTCACCCCGCTCAACTGGTCCGGGCCCGCCGAGGTCGTCAGCGCGATCGACGGGCGCGTCACCAACGACGGCGTGCCCCGCTACCGCGACCTCGAGGGAACCCACCTCCACCCCGTCGGAACGGAGTTCCCGGAGCCGGAGGTGATGGCGCTCAAGACCCGGACCCGCCAGTCCGAGGTCACCGTCAGCGTCGCCGCCCGGACCTGTGTCCTCGCCGCCGGCCGGTCGGTCGAGGTGCCCCGCACCGACTTCCGCACCCCCGACCACGTTCAACAGACGCTGCACCTCGATCTCGAGCGCGGGGTGCCGGTGACCGTGGAGAAGTCGGTGGCGCTGTTCACCTCGCGCGACCCCGCGACGGGCGACACGCTCGTGCGGGCGCATCGCTCGGTGGCCAGGTCGAGGTCGTTCGAGTCCGCCCTCGCGCACCACCGCGAGTCGTGGGACCGGCTGTGGCAGGCGTGCGACGTGCAGGTGTTCGGCGACGACGAGGCCCAGCACCTCCTGCGCGTCCACATCAGCCACATCCTGCAGACGTGCTCGCCCAACACCGCCGATCTCGACGCCGGCGTCCCCGCCCGCGGGATCAACGGCGAGGCCTACCGCGGCCACGTGTTCTGGGACGAGTTGTTCGTCCTGCCGTTCCTCACGTACCGGTTGCCGGGCGTCACCCGCAGCCTGCTCATGTACCGCTACCGTCGTCTGGCGGAGGCGCGCGCCGCCGCCCGGGCCGTCGGCCGCGCCGGCTTCATGTTCCCGTGGCAGAGCGGATCGCTGGGCACCGAGGAGACCCAGGAGGTCCACCTCAACCCGATGTCGGGGACGTGGGACGTCGACCTGTCCCACAACCAGCGGCACGTCAGCGCCGCGATCTTCTACAACGTCTGGCAGTACATCACCACCACCGAGGACACGATGTTCCTCGAGTCCCAGGGCGCGGAGCTGATGCTCGGCACCGCGCGGTTCTGGGCCTCCGTCGCCCACTACTCGTCCGACCGGGAGCGCTACGAGATCCACGGCGTGATGGGCCCGGACGAGTACCACGAGAAGTACCCGGGCGCCGCCGAGGGCGGCCTCCGCAACAACGCCTACACCAACGTCTTCGTGGCGTGGATCTGCGACATCGCCGCGCACCTGCTCGACCTGCTGCCGGCACCACGCGCGGACGCCGTCCGCGCCCGGACGGAGCTCCGCGACGAGGAGATCGAGCGGTGGAAGGACATCAGCCGCCGGATGTTCGTGCCGTTCCACGACGGGATCATCAGCCAGTTCGAGGGCTACGCCGACCTCGAGGAGCTGGACTGGGACGCCTACCGCGCGAAGTACGGCGACATCCAGCGCCTCGACCGGATCCTCAAGGCCGAGGGCGACACCCCGGACCGCTACAGGCTGGCCAAGCAGGCCGACGCGGTGATGCTGTTCTTCCTGTTCGGCGACGACGAGCTGCGCCGCATCTTCACCCGGCTCGGCTACGAGTTCCCCGACGACGCGGCCCGCCGCACGATCGAGTACTACGACCGTCGGACCTCGCACGGGTCGACCCTGTCGTACATCACCCACGCCGGCGTCCTCGCCCGCTTCGACCCGGACTCCTCGTGGGAGCGGTTCACTGTGGCGCTGCGCAGCGACGTGAGGGACATCCAGGGCGGCACCACCCGGGAGGGCATCCACATGGGGGTCATGGCGGGCACGGTCGACCTCGTGCAGCGTTTCTACGCCGGCATGCGGGCCGAGGGCGGGATGCTCCATCTGGAGCCGAACCTGCCGGAGGCGATCGACGGTGTCTCGTTCTCGGTGATCCACCTGCGCTCCCCGCTCACCGTGACGGTGACGCGCGACGAGGTGGTGATCCGGCACCGTGACGGCGTGATCGACGCGACGCCGGTGCGTGTCAGCGTGGCGGGTGAGGAGCGGCTGGTCGCGGTCGGTGCGGAGGAACGGTTCAGCCTGGCGTGACCTCGGCGCGGGCGTGGCGGCGGGCCGCGCGCGCCCGGCGTCGCTCCTCGCGTCGCTGACGGTCGTGGACCACCTCGGCCTCGTGGTCGTACGGGCTGCCCCGGAACCGCCGGAAGGCGTAGACGAGCAGCGCCAGCGCCACGAGCCCCGAGAAGATGAGGGTGCCGCCGGTGCCCCACCCGCCGACCAGCCACAGATCCGGCGAGAACGGCCACCATCCCGGCACCGCCGCCCCGATGCCCCAGAAGAGCCCCAGGCCGATCAGCCAGGCCACGCCGAGCGCCGAGCCGGCGATCCTGGGCCACGACTGAACCCCGTGGGAGGCGCCCTCCATGGCGAGCCGCTTGATCGTGAGGAGCCGCCGGTCGAACCAGTCGTACTGCCGCGAGAGCACGACGGTCCCGGCGAAGAGCATGAGCAGTCCGGGGCCGGGCAGGAACAGCGCGGCGACGCCCAGGGCGACGAGCGTCCAGCCGAGCACCTCCAGGCCGAGGCGCCTCGCCGCGACGTAGCCGAGTCTTCTCACCGGACCATCGTGACAGAAATCGGGGGCGTCAGAGGCGCCGTGGGGGTCAGGCGGGGACCGTGGAGCGGTACTCGTCGGCGGCGCGTACCCCGGCGTCGAGGTCGACCTCCGGCCAGCCGTCGGGGGCGTGGAGGACCGCGGCGAGGTGCGCGGCGGTGAGCCCGGCGCCGGCGTCCAGCAGCGCCTCGACGGCGTCCGGGTCGGGGTCGTCGAGGAGCGTGGAATCGGCCAGGTCGTCGATGATGTCGCGCAGCGCCGCGCGCGTCACGGGGAACAGTTCGGGATCGAAGCCGTCGTCGACGGGCTGGTCCAGCCGCCACCAGCGCGACCCGTCCCAGCCGTAGAGGAACCCCAGGTACGCCCCGCGGGACCGCGCGTGCTCGACTCCGCGGCGCCACCAGCCGGGTGCGTCGCCCACGAGGTCGGTGCCGGCCTCGCCGGCGCGCCCGCTGCCCTCGGTGAGGGAGAACTCGTGGTGCCATCCGGCCAGCAGGGCGCGTCCGTCACCGGGCCGCAGGAGGGCCATCCACATGCCCTCCGCGCCGGCCCAGTGCAGGGCCGTGGCGGTGGGTCGGTCGTGCTCGAGTCCCACCGCCGCGCGCACCGCGGCGTCCACGGCGAGGAGGGCGGCGATGTCGTCGGGCGTCGAGTCCGTGTCCACCGGGAGCAGGGCCATGCGGCCCAGGGTAAACCCGATCGACGACGACGAGGTGACGATCACGGTGAACGTCCGGCGACCCGCGGGTGCCACAGGGGTGCACGGCCGCGCGGATCGCGGAAGCGAACCCGCTGCGGTCGGCCCGGGCGACTCGTACGGTGGGCGCATGATCAGTGACGTCGCACACAGGCTCCCGCCGGGCCCGAGGGCGCCCCGCCTCCTGCAGGCGGTGCTCGCTCTCGCCGCCCCCGCGGCCGTGTTCCCCGCGGCGGCCCGCCGGTACGGGGTGCCGTTCACGCTCGATCTCATGCCCCGGGGGCGGAAGGTCGTCGCGGTCTCCGAGCCCGCGCAGGTCAAAGACGTGTTCGCCGGCTCGCCGTCGGTCTTCCACGCCGGTAAGGGCAACGACCTGCTCCGTCCCCTCCTGGGCGACCACTCGCTCCTGCTTCAGGACGGTGACGAGCACGCCCGCGCGCGGCGACTGCTGGCGCCGGCGTTCGGGCGGCGCGAGATCGCCGGCTACCGCGAGCTCGTCGAGGAGGTCACCGCCGAGCAGCTGTCCCGGTGGCCGCGATCGGGCCGGGTCCGCGCGCACGTCCTGCTCAACCAGCTCACCCTCGAGGTGATCCTGCGGGTCGTGTTCGGCGTGACCGACTCCGCCCGGCTGGACCGGATGCGACCGATCGTCGCCCGGGCGGTCGACGCGGGGCCGGTCGTGATGATCGGGCTGGGGATCGGTCCGCTGCGCCGGCTGTGGCCGTGGAGCCGCGAGGTGCGCGACCTCGAGACCATCCACGAGTTCCTCGGCGAGGAGATCGAGGCCGCCCGGCGCGACCCGGCGCTCGAGGAGCGGCGGGACCTCATGGCACTGCTGGTGCGCGCCTCGGCCACCGACGCGCAGGGGCTCTCGGACGCGGAGCTGCGCGACCAGCTCATGACCCTTGTCGCGGCCGGGCACGAGACCACGGCCACCGCCATGGCGTGGTCGATGCTCGAGCTGGCCCGGCATCCGCGGGTCCAGGAGCGCTGCGTCGCCGAGATCGCCGGGGACGGGTCGGAGTACCTCGACGCCGTGCTCAAGGAGGTCCTGCGACTGCACCCGGTCGTGCCCATGGTCATGCGGGAGCTGCAGGAGCCGGCCACGATCGGCGGGCACACCTACCCGCGGGGCGTGACCGTGTCGCCGTCGATCGTCCTGGCCCACCGCTCCCCGGGGACCTATCCGTCGCCCCTCGACTTCGACCCCGGGAGGTTCCTGGGCGAGGTGCCCACGCCCACGGAGTGGCTGCCGTTCGGTGGCGGGGCGCGCCGGTGCATCGGCGCGTCGTTCGCGATGATGGAGGGCGAGGTCATCCTCCGGCAACTCCTCGAGAGGTACCGACTGGAGCCGGTCGGCAGCGGGCGGGAGTGGCCGCGGTCCCGCAACGTGACGCTGTACCCCTGGCGTCGGGCGCGCGTGGACCTGCGTCCACGCTGAGGTGGCGGGGGATCCGGATGTGCGTTTTACTGAAGATTTTCCTACCGTGGTCGGTGTGAACGCTTCTCAGACGCCCTCTTCGCAGCCCGAAGCGCCGCGCGCCTCGGCTCCCTGCATGTACACGTGGATCTCCGAGACCGGCAGGGTGATCGAGCAGGTCAGAGTCGTTCCCAGGGGTGATTCCGCGCGTGCCCGCGGTCGGATCGTCTCCGCGGCGCACCCCGAGCACGTGGCCTTCACGGTCGAATATGACGCGGAGATCGGCTCGGATCAGGCCCTGCGTCGGGTCGGGCTGACGGTGAGCACCGAGGAATACGAGCGGTCCATAGACCTGGCCTGCGACGACGAGGGCGCCTGGCTCCTCGACGATCCGAGCGGCACCCGGTCCCGCGTGGGCGGCGACGGCGTGGTCGACGTGGACGTCACCTACAGCGTGTTCTTCGCCAGCGTCATGATCCGGCGCCTCGGGCTGCACGCCCAGCCCGGATCCGCGGAGGAGCGCGTGCTCTCGGTGGATTCCATGACGCTCGACGTCACCGAGGACACGGTGACCCTGTCCAGCGACGACGAGCAGGTCCACGGATTCACGGCGACCGCCTCGACCAGCGCGACGGTCGACGCCGGCGGCATGATCATCGACGTGCCGGGGCTCAGCCGACGGGCCTGACCTCCCGGCCCGCCGCCCCCGCCGCGCGCAGCTCCTCGAGCCACCCCGCGGCGCCCGGCGTGACCTCCACCGGCTCCCCG
>NZ_KV824170.1:0-5415 GCF_001815995.1 Dietzia sp. HMSC21D01
GGGCTCGGCACCCGGCTCGAGCTTGACGGCGTGCTCGGCGGAGGCCTCGCCGGCGACCCGCTGGACCCGCGCGTCGCGGCGCCTCCACACGAGCCTTCCCAGCGCCGAGATCACGTCGGCACGACCGGGCAGTCGCCGGCGGCGCGGGGAGTCGGCGTGCTCGTCGCTGGCGTGGTCGTTCTCCGGATGGGAGTCGTTCACCGGGCGGGACCTCCTCGGGGGCTGCGACCCCATCCTAGGGGAGCCCGGGAGGGGTGGTGCACTATCGAGGCATGGTGCACACGGTGACCCTGTTGACCCGCGAGGGCTGCGGCAGCTGCGTCCGCGTCCACGGCCAGCTGCTGCTCCTGTGCGAGGGTGCCGGCGCGCGCCTGGAGGTCACCGACGTGGACCGCGCCGCCGATCCCGACCTCGCCGCCGAGTACGGGGACCGCCTGCCGGTCGTGTTGGTCGACGGTGCGGAGCATTCGTGTTGGGAGGTCGACGACGACGAGCTGCTCGCCACGCTCGCCGGGCCCGACCCGTTCGCCGGATGGGACTAGAGCCGGACGGGCACGGTGAGCGACCGGTGACGGCCCCGCCGGGGCTCAGTCGTCGGTGCGGAGGGCCCGCAGGATGGTCGCGTGCCGGAGCAGGAACGCGCCCTCGCCGAGCTTCTTGCGCCGCAGCCACCCGGTGACCTCGCTGCCCGCGCTTACTCGCGTTGCAGGATGCGCAGGCCGAAACCACGTTCTCCAGCGTGTAGCGCCCGCCGCGGGAGATCGGCATGACGCAGTCCCGCTGCAGGGCCGGTCCGACGGCGTGGCAGTAGGCGCAGCCGCCCCACGCGTCGAGGATCGCGGCCCACTGCTGGTCGGTGAGGTCGTTGTCGACCCGGGCGAGGCGCCGCTGCCGACGCTTCGCGTACCGGGCGCGGGTGGCGGCGGACATCGTGGCGGAGGACCTGCGACGCGGGGGCACGCGGTCACCGTACCCGGGCGCACGGCCTCCGGTCCGCGCTGTTCACGGGCGGTGCGAGGCGCTGCACGGACATAACATCCTGTGCGGTGACGGTTTTGTCCCGGGGTGTCATGCGGGTTACGGTGGATCCCGTTACGGGTCGTACGCAGGCTTGAGGGCCACGGCCGTCCCGGCAGAGTGTTCCCGATCCGGGAGTGCCCTGTGCACAGCCGTGAACACCGACAGGAGACGACCGACTGTGGACCAGCGTTCCGCGAGTTCGTCCGGCGGGCCTGCGTTCTTCTCCCGAGTGGTTTCTCCCCGAGTTGACGAGCTGGCATCCATTCTGGCATGGGCCCGTCAGGCCCTGACGTCCGGGGGTCGGTTGTGAGCATCCTCCTGGTGGGTGTGTCCCACCACAGTGCGCCGGTGGCGCTGCTCGAGGCCGTGGCCGTGTCCGAGGTCGACCGCGACGCGCTCACCGAAGAACTCATCGCCGGCGAGAACGTCGACGAGGCGATGATCGTCACCACCTGCAACCGCGTCGAGGTGTACTCGGCCGTGGACGCGTTCCACCCGGCGCTCGACGACGTCGTCAACCTCCTGTCGCGCCACTCGGGCCTGTCCGTCGACGAGCTCAGCCGGCACCTGTACATCCGGTACTCCGAGTCCGCCGCCGAGCACCTGTTCTCCGTGGCCTCGGGCCTGGACTCGATGGTGGTGGGCGAGCAGCAGATCATCGGCCAGATCCGCACCGCGTACCAGTCCGCCTCCGAGATCGGCGCGGCCGGCACCACCCTGCACCGCCTCGCCCAGCAGGCCCTGCACGTGGGCAAGCGCGTCCACACCGAGACCGGCATCGACTCCGCCGGCGCGTCCGTCGTCTCCGTGGCGCTCGACCGGGCCGCGGAGATCCTCAACGCGAGCGCCGACGCCGACGCCCCCGACGCCCCGGCCTCGCGCCGCCTCGACGGTCGGCAGGCCGTCGTGCTCGGCGCCGGTGCCATGGGCGGCTTGGCCGTCGCGCACCTCGGCCGCGGCGGGATCTCCCGCATCGAGATCACCAACCGCACCCCGGAGCGCGCCGACCGGCTGTCCGAGATCGCCCGCGACTCCGGCACACCCGCCACCGCGTTCCCGCTCGACGAGCTCGCCACCGCCGTCGCCCGCGCCGACATCCTCTTCACCTGCACCGGTGCCGTCGGCACGGTCGTCACTCTCGGCGAGATCCACACCGCGCTGGCCCGCCGCGGCGACCGCGGGCCCCTGGTCATCTGCGACCTCGGCATGCCTCGTGACGTCGACCCCGCCGTCGCCGGCCTGCCCGGCGTGACCCTGCTGGGCATCGAGGCGCTCAAGGCCGACCCCGCCACCTCGTCCGCCGCGGCCGAGGCGGACGCCGCCCGCACGATCGTGGACGCCGAGCTCACCGCGTACACGCAGGCCGAGCGCATGGCCGGCGTCGGCCCGCTCATCGGCCAGCTGCGGGGCCGCGGCGGACAGGTCGTGGCCGCCGAGATGCGCCGGCTCGAGTCGCGACTGCCCGACATGGACGACAAGGTCCGCGACGAGGTGGCCAACACCGTCCGCCGCGTGGTCGACAAGCTCCTGCACCCGCCCACCGTGCGGTTCAAGGAACTCGCCGCCCAACCCGACGGGGAGAACTACGCGGCGGTCGTGCGCACCCTGTTCGACCTGGACCGCGACGTGGAGGAGGAGGCCTCATGAGCAGCAGGACCCTGAAGGTGGGAACCCGCGGCAGCACCCTGGCCACCACCCAGGCCGGGCACGTCCGCGACGCCCTCATCGCCGCCGGGTACCCGGCCGAGCTGGTGATCGTGCGCACCCGCGGCGACGTGGTGATGGCCCCCGTCGAGCGCATCGGCGTGGGCGTGTTCACCCTCGAACTGCGCGCCGCCCTCGAACGCGGTGACTGCGACATCGCCGTCCACTCGTACAAGGACCTGCCGACCGCACGCGACGACCGGTTCGCCCCGATCGCCGTGCCCCCGCGCGTCGACCCGTCGGACGTGCTCATCGCCCGCGACGGGCTCACAATGGACACCCTCCCGCAGGGCGCCCGCGTCGGCACCTCCGCCCCGCGGCGGCGCTCCCAGCTCGCGGCCCTGCGCCCCGACCTGGACCTGCACCCCCTGCGCGGGAACATCGACACGCGGATGGGATACGTCGCCAGCGGCGATCTCGACGCTGTCGTCCTCGCGGCCGCCGGACTCGACCGCACCGGGGCCGGAGAGCGCGCCACCCACCGATTCGGCATCGACGAGATGCTGCCGGCCCCCGCCCAGGGCGCTCTCGCCGTCGAAGCCCGCGCCGACGACACCGAGGCGATCGAGGCCCTCGCCGTCGTCGACCACCTCCCCTCCCGCGTCCGCATTGCCGCCGAGCGCACCCTCCTGCGCGACCTCGAGGCCGGGTGCACCGCGCCCGTCGGCGCGCGCGCCGAGCTCAGCGGCACCGACTCCGCCCGGTCCGATTTCGCCGGCACCGATCCGGGAGCCGACGCCCCGGCCGCCGACGCCGTGCTCACGCTGCACGCGGTGGTCGCCGCCCACGACGGCACCACGGTCCTGCGGACCTCCGGCACGACCGTCCCCGCCTCACATCCCGACGGGCCGGTCGCCGCCGCCGAGGAACTGGGTCGCCGCCTCGCGGCCGAACTGCTCGACCGCGGCGCCAGCGACCTCATGTCCGCCGAATCCCCCGAGCAACGACCCCCGCTCGTACCCAGGGAATCCACGACGGCCCCACCGACCGTCACCGACCCCTGACCCCCGAACTCCCACCTCGCGCGCAGCCAGTGCGCGACACCCACCCGACGGAGAGACGAACAATGACTCGAGCACGCACCACCCGCCCCGGAACCGTCCGCTTCGTCGGCGGCGGTCCAGGCAACGCGGGGATGCTCACCTGCCGGGCCCGCGAGGTCCTCGCCGGCAACGCGCTGGTCTTCGCCGACGCCGACGTGTCGGCCGACGTACTGGCACTGGTCGCCACCGAGGTCCCCGTCCCGCAGGAACTGCTCGACGCGCGGCAGGCCGAGATGGACGCCGCCGTGGCCGCCGAGGACAAGGCTGAGGTCAAGCGCCTCAAGGCACTGCCGGCGCCCACCGCCGCCGACGTGCGGCCCGTCCTCGGTGAGCCCGCCGCCGTGGCCAAGCAGCTCGTCGCCGAGGCCAAGAAGGGCCGCGACGTCGTCCGCCTCGTCACCGGCGACCCCATGACCACCGACGCGACCGTCACCGAGATCGCCGCCGTCGGCCGCACCGTCGTGCCGTTCGAGGTCGTCCCCGGTGTCGCCGAGGCCACCGCCGTGCCCGCCTTCGCCGGCATCGCGCTCGGCTCCGGCTACGTCTTCGCCGACGGCCGCGGCAAGGTCGACTGGGCCGCCCTCGTCGGCTCGCCCGGGCCCATCGTCCTGCGCACCACCACCCGCCACCTCGCCGAGGCCGCCTCCCACCTCGCCGAGCAGGGCCTCGCCGCCGGCACCCCGGTCACCGTGACCTGCTCCGGCTCGCTCTGCGCCCAGAAGTCCGCCGACGGTACCCTCGCGACCATGGCCGAGGTCGGGCGCGACATGGAGGGCGACCTGGTGGTGACCATCGGCAAGTCCGCCGGTGAGCGGCACCGCCACCAGTGGTGGGAGTCGCGTGCCATGTTCGGCTGGAACGTCCTCGTGCCCCGCACCAAGGCGCAGTCCGCCGAGATGAGCGAGCGCATCGCCGAGCACGGCGCCGTGCCCGTCGAGGTGCCGACCATCGCCGTCGAGCCGCCCCGCAGTCCCGCCCAGATGGAGCGCGCCGTCAAGGGCCTCGTCGACGGCCGCTACCAGTGGGTCGTGTTCACCTCCTCCAACGCCGTGCGCGCCGTGTGGGAGAAGTTCGTCGAGTTCGGCCTCGACGCCCGCGCCTTCTCCGGCGTGAAGATCGCCTGCGTCGGCGAGGGCACCGCCGCCCGCGTCCGCGAACTGGGCATCCAGCCCGAACTGCTGCCCAGCGGCGAGCAGTCCAGCCTCGGCCTGCTCGAGGTGTTCCCGCCGTACGACGACGTCCTCGACCCCGTCAACCGCGTCCTGCTGCCGCGCGCCGACATCGCCACCGAGACCCTCGCCGAGGGCCTGACCGCCCGCGGCTGGGAGATCGAGGACGTCACCGCCTACCGCACCGTCCGCGCCGCCCCGCCGGCCGCCGAGATCCGCGAGATGATCAAGACCGGCGGGTTCGACGCCGTCTGCTTCACCAGTTCCTCGACCGTGCGCAATCTCGTCGGCATCGCCGGCAAGCCGCACGCCCGGACGCTCATCGCCTGCATCGGGCCGCGCACCGCCGAGACCGCCGCCGAGTTCGGCCTGCGCGTGGACGTGCAGCCCGAGAACGCGTCGGTGCTGGAACTGGTCGACGCCCTCGCCGCGCACGCCGACCACCTGCGCGCAGCCGGCGAACTGCCGCCCCCGCGTCG
>NZ_KV824171.1:0-1656 GCF_001815995.1 Dietzia sp. HMSC21D01
CGCCGACCGCGCCCGCGTCGCGGGCCTCGGCCTGGCCCGCGCCGGGGTGAGCGCATCATGAGAGTGCTCGCCGCGATGAGCGGGGGAGTGGACTCCGCCGTGGCCGCCGCCCGAGCCGTTGCCGCCGGCCACGAGGTCGTGGGCGTGCACCTGGCCCTCAGCAGCGATCCGGCGACCCTGCGGACCGGATCCCGGGGCTGCTGCTCGCGCGAGGACGCCGGAGACGCACGCCGCGTCGCCGACCTGCTGGGGATCCCCTTCTACGTCTGGGACTTCGCCGAGCGGTTCCGGGCCGACGTCATCGACGACTTCGTCGAGTCCTATGCCCGCGGGGAGACGCCCAACCCGTGCCTGCGCTGCAACGAGCGAATCAAGTTCGAGGCGCTGCTCGAGCGCGGCATGGCGCTCGGGTTCGACGCCGTCGCGACCGGACACTACGCCCGGCTGTCGACCGAGGAGCTCCCCGACGGCTCCCGCCGACCCGTCCTGCGCCGGGCGGTCGACGCGGCCAAGGACCAGTCCTACGTCCTCGGCGTGCTCACCCCCGAGCAGCTCGCCCACTCGATGTTCCCGCTGGGGGACTCGCTCAAGTCGCAGGTCCGCGCCGAGGCGGAGGCGGCGGGCCTGCCGGTGGCCACCAAGCCCGACAGCCACGACATCTGCTTCATCCCGTCCGGCGACACGCGCGCGTTCCTCGGGGCCCGCATCGGGGTGCGTCCCGGCGCGGTCGTCGACGCCGACACCGGTGACGAGCTCGGCCGCCACGACGGGATCCACGGGTTCACCATCGGCCAGCGCAAGGGGCTCGGCGTGCAGGGGCCCGCGGCCGACGGCCGCCCCCGGTACGTCACCGCGATCGACGCCGACAGCGGCACGGTCACCGTCGGCGGTGCCGATCACCTGCTGTCCGTCGCCATGACGGCCACCTCGCCGTACTGGCTGGTCGACGACGACATCCGCGAGACCGACTGCCACGTCCAGATCCGCGCGCACGGCGAGGCCACCCCGGCCCACGTCCGGCGCATCGGGGACGGAGCGGACGCCACTCTCGAGATCACCCTGCACGAGCCGGTCCGCGGGGTCGCGCCCGGGCAGGCCGCCGTTTTGTACCGCTCCGAGCCCGACGGCGACCGCGTCCTGGGCAGCGGCACCATCTCCGCCTCCCGCCCGGCGACGGAGGCGGTGTGACGCCAAAGGCGGGCCCCGCTCCGTCCAGCACCGGGCCCGGCCCGATGCCCGGCACCGATCCCCGCGAGGCGGCCCGCGTCGTGATGGGGGAGTGCCACTCCCTGCCGTTCCTGCCGGAGCTGCCGGACCGGGGCCCCGGCGCGGACGCGATCGGCCGCACCCTCGCGACGCTCGCCGACCTGCCCACGGACGTCACCCCGCGCGGGTGGCGACTCGCGGATTCGCCGGGTCGTCTCGCCCGGCGGGCCGCAGACCACCTCGACCGGGACGGCGACGCCCTCGAGGAGGCCGATGAGCTGGCGAGGGACCCCGAGGAGGTGCCCGAGCCCGGCCGTCGCCGGCTCCAGGTGCGGATCGTGGGCCCGTGGTCGCTCGCGGCGCAGGTGGAACTGCCCGGCGGGATGCCGGTCCTGTCCGACCGCGGTGCCCGACGCGACCTGGCGGCCTCCCTCGGCGAGGGCGCGGGAG
>NZ_KV824172.1:0-3550 GCF_001815995.1 Dietzia sp. HMSC21D01
GGTGAGCGGCTGGCCCGGCGCGCCGCGGCCCGTCGCGGCGATCGACCTCCTCCCCGAGCGCGTCCTCGGGGGCGACCGCGGCGCGGCGGCGATGTTGGTCGACCGGATCGTCACGCCCCTGCGGGGTGCGGACGCCTCCGTGGAGGACACCCTGCGGGCCTACCTGGACTCCGGCGGGCACGTGGAGAAGTGCGCCCGCGAGTTGTACGTCCATCCCAATACCGTCAGGTACCGCTTGAAGAGAGTGAGTCAAATCACTAAATTCGACCCCCTCACGGCGCGGGACGCATTCGTGCTGAGAATCGCGCTCGTCCTCGGGAAGTTCGCCGAACGAAGTACTCAAGAGGGCTAAATATTCACTCGCGCCACAACCTGTAACGAAACCGTTCCTTTCGGAGATGGACGGGCGGCCAGCTCGCAATTTGTGGGAACCCTACAAAATCCGGGGCTCGTTTCTGGCTTCGGGAACATCATCCGAACGGGGCCCGGCCGTGTTGTCTGATACCCGTGCTTTGCCTAACCGCCCCTGGACAAGGGTCACAGAAAGCCGGGATGCTCGCGCCCTGGCTCGAGCTGCCCGGCGCCTCCGACCGTCTCGCCGACTGGTCCGCGTCGAGCGGACTCGATCTCGAGCGCCTCGGCACCACGGCGACCCTGCAGGAGATCACCGACACCGCGGTGACCCAGCCGCTCGTCGTGGCCTCCGCACTCCTCGGCGCCGCGGAGTTGCGGCGACGCGGTCAGGTCCCCTCCGACACGCTCGTCGCGGGCCACTCGATCGGCGAGATCGCCGCACTGGCGATCGCCGGCGTGGTCTCGGAGGCGGACGCCTTGCGCCTCGCGTCCGTGCGCGGAGCGGCGATGTCACGGGCGTGCGCCGAGCGACCGACCGGGATGATCGCCGTTCTCGGCGGGGTCGAGGCCGATGTGCTGCTGGCCCTGGACAATGCCGGGCTCGCGCCGGCGAACCGGAACGGCGCGGGGCAGATCGTCGCCGCGGGCCCGCTCGAGGCCTGCGACGCACTCGAGCAGAACCCGCCCACCCGGGCGCGCCTGCGTCGGCTCGAGGTCGCCGGCGCGTTCCACACGAGCCACATGGACTCCGCCGTCGACGAGTTCCGCGCGCTGGCCGAGACCATCGAGGTCAACGATCCGGAGCTGACGCTGCTGTCGAACGCCGACGGCATGGCGGTCACCTCAGGCCGTGACGCGCTGAACCGGGTGGTCTCGCAGATCACCCACCCGGTGCGCTGGGACCTCTGCACGCAGACCATGCTCAAGCTCGGCGTGGACGCGTTCGTCGAGCTGCCGCCGTCCGGCGCGCTCGTCGGGCTGGCCAAGCGCTCGATGCGCGAGGTCGCCCGCCACGGCGTGACCGTCCCGGAGGACATCGAGACCGCTCTCGCGACGGTTCCCGCCCTCAGCGGGGCCTGAGGCCTCCCCCGACCACCCCCGTTCGTCGGCCGTCGTCGATGATCGGGTACGACAAACGTCCGTCGCGCCCGTCGGGCACGACATCACCCATCAGAAAGGACACCACATGGCACGCACCGAGGCCGAGATCATCGCAGGACTCGCGGAAATCGTCGAGGAGGTCACCGGGATCGAGCCGTCCGAGGTGACCCCCGAGAAGTCCTTCGTCGACGACCTCGACATCGATTCGCTCTCCATGGTGGAGATCGCCGTGCAGACCGAGGACCGATACGGAGTGGAGATCCCCGACGAGGACCTCGCCAAGTTGCGTACCGTGCAGGATGCGGTCGACTACATTCAGAAGATCGACCAGAGCTGATTTCCCGCCCCGCACGTCGGGGGCGGGGACGCGTTCAGGGCCGAAGGTGCGGTCGGTGCACCACGTCGAGCCCGCGTCCCTTCCCCGCGTGCAGGGCACTCCACAGATCGCCCCGCCCAGAGCGGGGCGCCGGGCACGAGGTCCGGAAACGGGACGGGGGTCCCGCTTCCGGTCATCGTCCGCCCACAAGCCAGTCCGGGGGTCCGTCACAGGTGCACGCTCCCTCCCCGGGACGTGCACCAAGGAAAGGACTGCACTCATGACCATCACCAGCGCTGTTGACCAGAACACCCAGATCGATCCGCGCGACCCCGTCGTCCGGCTCGAGAACCTCTTCGATCCCGCCTCGCTGGAGTTCATCACCGAACCCGACGCCTCGGGAGCCCTGGCCGCACGCGGCCTGATCGACGGTGAGCCCGCCATCGCCTACGCCACGGACGCCACCGTCATGGGTGGCGCCATGGGCCTCGACGGGTGCCGGCACATCGTCCGCGCGATCGATGTCGCGATCGACGAGCAGCTGCCCATCGTGGGCGTCTGGCACTCGGGGGGTGCCCGCCTCGCGGAGGGCGTCGAGGCCCTGCACGCCGTGGGTACCGTCTTCGAGGCCATGGTCCGCGCCTCGGGTCTGGTCCCCCAGATCTCCGTCGTGCTCGGACCCGCCGCCGGTGGCGCCGCCTACGGCCCCGCCCTGACCGACGTCGTCATCATGGCGCCGGCGGGCAAGATCTTCGTCACCGGGCCCGACGTGGTCCGCTCCGTGACCGGCGAGCAGGTCGACATGGAGGGCCTGGGCGGCCAGGACGTGCACCACCGCAAGTCGGGGGTGTGCCACATCGCCGCCGAGGACGAGCGCGACGCCCTGAACCGGGCCCGCCGACTGGTCACCCTCCTCACCGCGCAGGGTGAGTTCGACCAGCGCCTCCTCGAGGGCGACCACACGGACCTCGCCGGGCTGCTGCCGGGGTCGCCCAAGCGCGCGTACGACGTCCGCCCGCTCGTCCACGGCCTGCTCGACTCCTCCGAACTGGACGGCAACACCACGTTCGAGGAGCTGCAGTCCAAGTGGGCGCCCAGCATCGTCGTGGGCTTCGGTCGGATCGCCGGCCGCACCGTCGGCGTGATCGCCAACAACCCGCTGCGACTGGGCGGGTGCCTCAACTCCGAGTCGGCGGAGAAGGCGTCCCGTTTCGTCCGCCTCTGCAACGCCTTCGGTGTGCCGCTCGTCGTGATCGTGGACGTGCCCGGGTACCTGCCCGGCGTCTCGCAGGAGTGGGACGGCGTGGTGCGCCGCGGCGCCAAGCTCCTGCACGCGTTCGCCGAGGCGTCGGTCGCCCGCGTCACGCTCGTCACGCGCAAGATCTACGGCGGTGCCTACATCGCCATGAACTCCCGCGCGCTCGGTGCCTCCGCCGTGTTCGCGTGGCCGGACGCCGAGGTGGCGGTCATGGGCGCGAAGGCGGCCGTCGGCATCCTCCACAAGCGCACCCTCGCGGCCGCGCCGGAGGACGAGCGCGAGGCCCTGCACGAGCGGCTGGCCGAGGAGCACGCGGCGATCGCCGGCGGCGTCGGCCGCGCCGTGTCGATCGGGGTGGTCGACGAGGTCATCGAGCCGACCGACACCCGTCGTCGTCTCGCCGAGGCCCTGGACGCCGCCGCCCACACCCGCGGTCGGCACAAGAACATCCCGCTGTGACCTGACCCGTCGGGTCGGTCTCACGCACGAGAAGGCGCCCGCCCCCGGGAGATCCGGGGGCG
>NZ_KV824173.1:0-914 GCF_001815995.1 Dietzia sp. HMSC21D01
GGTCGATGTCTGGCACCGGCTCGCGGCGGAGGCGCCTGAACTGGGGGAGTGGGCGACCGCCTTCGCCGGGTATTCCGCTCTAGCTGCCGCCGTCGAGGACGGGCTCCCGCGGACGATCTCAGCCCGCATGGCGGACGATTTCCTGTGGGCGGTGGGCCGCTTCATGGACCTGGTGGACCGGCGCCTGGGCGTCCTGGGCCCCGCGGCCTGACCCGTCCGGCCGCGGACCCGCCGTCCCCCTGGCCCGTCCAGGGGAATCCCGGTGGTCCCGGCCGCGTTGCCCTCGTATGATGGGGAGAACCATGACCGGCTGATCACCGTCCGCGGTCGGTGCGAACCGACCGAGCCGGCCACGCTCGTCATCACGAGCATCTGAAGGAGGTCGAAGTGCCCCTGTCCGAGCACGAGCAGCGCATGCTCAAGGAGATCGAGAGCGCGCTCTACGCCGACGACCCCAAGTTCGCGTCGTCCGTCCGTAAGACCGGCGCGAGTGGCGCCCGGCGTCCCGCGGGCCTGGTCGTGGCGCTCGCCGTCCTCGGTGTGGCACTTCTCATCGGTGGTCTGGCCCTCGACGTCAAGCCGGGCGGTTTCCCCGTGCTGAGCCTCGTCGGGTTCCTGGTCATGTTCGCGGCCGGGGTGCTCGCGCTACGTTCGACGCCGTCAGCGGGTGCGCCGGGGGTCAAGAACCCGGGCGGGCCGCGTGTCCCCGGGGCCGGGCGGGCCTCCTCCAAGTCCTCCGATGGTCGGTCCTACTCCTCGAGGATGGAGGACCGGTTCCGCCGTCGCTTCGAGCAGGGGCCCTGATCGATCGACTGCCTCCGGGCCGACCACCACGCTTCAGATGAAGGGGTGAGCGCACCAGCGCTCACCCCTTCACCCATTTCCCGGCCCACCGGCCCACCGGCCCACCGGCC
>NZ_KV824174.1:0-4527 GCF_001815995.1 Dietzia sp. HMSC21D01
CGGGCCCGGTCTGCGGGCCGGCCCCCGTGTGGCCGGTCGTGCCCGGGATCTCGATGGATGTCATGGTGCTCGCCTCCTCGGCGACCTCGTCCGTCGGCGGGTCCGGCGGGGGTGTCCCCAGCATGGGTCCGCGTCCCCGGGCGGGTCCAGCGAGACTTCGTGGACCCGACCGTTCACTTTTCCTGCACGTTCGACCCGGGGGCTCCTACTCTCGGGGCATGGAGCCGTCCCTGCACCGCCTGCGGTTGCTCCACGAACTGGAGCGACGGGGCACCGTCACCGCGGTCGCCGCGGGCCTGGGGTACACCGTCTCGGCCGTGTCGCAGCAGCTGTCGCTGCTCGAGCGCGAGGCGGGGACGCCCCTGTTCGAGAAGCGGGGTCGTGGTCTCGCGTTGACGGAGGCGGGACTCGTGTTGGCGGAGCACGCGCGCACGATCCTGTCCGCGGTGGAGGACGCGGGCCACGCGATGGAGTCGGCGAGGGCGGGCGTCGGGACGACGCTCACGGCCGGGGTATGGGCGTCGGTGGCCACCACGCTGCTGCCGGCCGGGATCGCGATCCTGTCCCGCGATCACCCGGGGATCGCCGTGCGCAGCCGCGAACTGGCCCCGGAGGACACGACGGGCGCGGTCCGCGACGGCTCGCTGGACCTGTCGTTCGTGCTGGACTACTCGAGCTATGCGATGGCGGACGTGCCGGACCTCGCGCGGCTGCCGATCGCGCGGGAGGCCCTGCACGCGGTGGTGCCGCGCGGGTCGATGCCGACCGCGCAGGTGTCGTTGTCCGACCTCGCGGGGGCGCCGTGGGTGGTCGCGCACCCGCGCTCGCACTTCGGCCGGGCGGTGCGGATCGCGTGCCGGGAAGCGGGCTTCGAGCCGGAGGTGCGCCACGAGGCGGGTGAGCAGTCCACGGCATTGGCCCTGGTCGCCGCCGGCCTCGGCGTCACGCTCGCCTCCGATCTCGGCCTGACCACGTTCGCTGCCGACGTGGACGTTCTGCCGCTGAGGGACGGGCTCACCAGGACGGTGTCGATCACCCATCGTCGCCGCGACGCCCGGAGGCGCCCGCTCCAGGCGTTCGTCGCGGCGTTCACGGCCGCCGCCCGGGAGGTCGGCCTGGACCCCCCGGGCGGGGCGTGAGACCTCAGGGCCGACGCGCGAGGAAGTCCGGGCGCGGCGGCGTGCCCGCGAACGGCTCGGCGAGCTCGTTCTCGACGCTGTTGAACACGATGAACACGTTGGCGCGCGGCAGCGGGGTGATGTTGCCACCCGAGGCGTGCAGCGCGTTGCAGTCGAACATCGTCATGGAGCCCGCGCCGCCGGTGAGGACGTCGAGTCCGTGCTCGCGGTACATCTCGGTGATGTGCTCCTCGGACGGAACGCCCACCTTCGGCGCGGTCGTCACGAGCGACTCCTTGTAGTAGTCCTCGGGCGTCTCACCGGCGCACTGGACGTAGTACTTGTGCGTGCCCGGCATGATCATCAGCGGACCGTTGTAGGTCTCGTTGGGCGTGAGCGCGATCGAGGCGCTGCAGGCGCGCGGCTTGGGCATGCCGTCCTCGGCGTGCCACGTCTCGAAGTCCGAGTGCCAGTAGAACGCGCCGCCGGCGAAGCCGGGCTTGTAGTTGAGCCGGCTCTGGTGAACGTACACATCGGATCCGAGGATCTGGCGGGCCAGATCGATCGCGCCGGACTGCTCGACGGCCTCCCACACGACCTCACTGAGCTCGTGCACGTCGAAGATCGACCGGACGGCCCGGCCGCCCTCCTCGCGGATGATGCGGGGATCGTCCTTCATCGCGGGGTCGTCCCCGAACCGTCGGAGCTCCTCCCAGCAGGCGTCGATCCGGCTCTGGTCCAGGGCGCCCTCGCGCTGGACGAATCCCTTCTCCTCGAACTCGAGCACCTCGGGATCCTGGCTGCTCCCCCAGATGACGGGGTCCCGGCGCTCGACGATCTCCGGGCGCCCGGTCACGCGGGTCTGGTAGTCATCAACGGCAATGGTCACTACGACTCCTTTCTCTCCTCAGCCTGAAAACCCCGGCTGACTCGGGAAAACGAGGGGTGCCGCCCTCGTGGGGCCGACCGTATCCGTGGCGACGATCTCGGACAACTCTCAGCCGCTGACGTATCCTCGACCCTTGTCCACCGGTGGGCCGGGAGTCCCGCCGCCCGCCCACGTGCGCAGGTGGTCGAGGAACTGTCCGGACAGTGTGTCCCGCCACCCCACGACGTCGCCGGACATGTGGGGACTGATGTGCGCGCCGTCGAGCGTCCAGAGGGGGTCGCCCCCGGGGAGGGGTTCGACGACGAGGACGTCCAGGTGCGCCGAGAGTCTGCCCGCCCCGATCTCGCGCGTGAGGGCCTCCTGATCGACCAGCTCTCCGCGACCGACGTTCACCACGTGGGCACCGTCGGGCAGTGCTGCCAGTTCCGCGGGGCCGAGCATCCCCCGCGTCGCGTCGGTCAGCGGCGCCACCATGACGAGATGGTCCACGTCGCCGAGATGGTCGACCAGGCGGGCCGAGTCCAGGACGCGGCCGAAGTCCTCGTCGTCGTCGCGCGGTCGACGTCCCGCCCCGGCCACGTCGAGTCCGACCGCCCGCAGGAGCCTCGCGGTGGCCCGTCCGATCCCGCCGGTGCCCACGACCAGGGCGCGCCGTCCCGCCACCCGGGTCGTCTCCCGGTGGCACCACCGCCCCGCGCGCTGCAGCGCCTCGGTCTCGTGGAGGCGCTTGTCGTGGGCCATCACGCACGCCAGGACGTATTCGGCGATGGGACCGTCGAAGACGCCGCGGGCGTTGGTGACCAGGACGTCGGAGTCGCGCAGCTCGTCGAAGAGCAGCTTGTCCACCCCGGCGGCGGCCACGTGGACCCACCGCAGCGCGTCGGCGGCGTGCCAGGCGGAGGCCAGGGCGTCGGAGAAGATGTCCCATACCAGCAGGATCTGCGCGCCGGGCAGCGCGTCGGCGAGGGTGTCGGCCGTGCACGCGCGCACGTCGGCGAGGCCACGGATCTCGTCGAGCGTGGTGGGCGGCTCGACGCCGTCCGCGGTGAGCACGACGACGGTGGGCCGGGAGTCGCGGGCGGGGCTCGGGTCGGTGCGGCGGTCGGTGCGGCGGTCCATGCGGCCACGGTAGCGCGGCCGTCCGATCGCGTCGCGCGATCGTCGGATTGTTGACAATCGACCGGGGCGGCCACACACTGACCGCATGACCGCGCATCTGTCGCCCCTTCTCAAGCAGGCAACGCCCGTCGTGGTGGACCACGCCCTCGGCTCGTGGATCCACGGCACCGACGGCCGCGACTACCTGGACTTCACCACCGGCATCGGCGTGACCAGCACCGGCCACTGCCATCCCGACGTCGTGGCGGCCGCGCGCGAGCAGTGCGGGAAGATCATCCACGCGCAGTACACGACCGTCATGCACCAGCCGCTGCTCGAGCTCACCGAGAAGCTGGGCGAGCACCTGCCGGCCGGCATCGACTCGGTGTTCTACGCCAACTCCGGCTCCGAGGCGGTCGAAGCCGCCGTGCGTCTGGCGCGCATGGCCACGGGCCGGCCGAACATCGTCACCGTCCAGGGCGGCTTCCACGGCCGCACCGTCGCCGCGGCCAGCCTCACCACCGCCGGCACCCGCTTCTCCGCCGGCTTCTCCCCCCTCATGGGCGGCGTGGTGATGACCCCGTTCCCCCACGCGCTGCGCCACGGCTGGACCACCGACGACGCCGTGGACTTCGCGCTGGCCGAGCTGGACTACCTCATGGCCACCCGCGTCGACGCCCGCGAGATCGCGGCGTTGCTCATCGAACCCGTCCTCGGCGACGGCGGGTACATGGCCACTCCCCCGCGCTACCTCCAGGGTCTGCGTGAGCGCGCCGACGCGGCAGGTGCGCTTCTGGTCCTCGACGAGGTCCAGGCCGGCATCGGACGCACCGGCCGTTTCTGGGGCCACCAGCACACCGAGGGCCTGGTCCCGGACGTCATCATCACCGCCAAGGGCATCGCCTCCGGCTTCCCCATCTCCGCGATCGCGGCACCCACCGAGCTCATGGCCAAGGCCTGGCCCGGCTCCCAGGGCGGCACCTACGGCGGCAACGCCGTGGCGGCCGCGGCCGGGGTGGCGACGCTCGGCGTGGTCGAGCGCGAGAGCCTCGTGCAGTGCGCGGCCGAGCGCGGAGCCCAGCTCCTCGACGGACTGCGGCGTAGCCTGGCGGACGTGAGCGAGATCTGCGACATCCGCGGTACCGGGCTCATGCTGGGCGTCGAGTTCGGCGACCCGACCGCGCCCGCCGGCAGCGCCGGCGCGCTCGAGGCCGCGCGCCTGGCGACGGCCGTCCAGCAGGCGTGCGTGGACGAGGACCTGCTCACCCTGACGTGTGGGCCGACCGGGTCGGTGGTGCGCCTCATCCCGGCTCTGGTGGTGACCTCCGAGGAAGTCGACGCCGGCGTCGAGCGCTTCACCCAGGCCGTGCACCGGGTGCGCGACGGGGCGGCGTGACCGCCCGCGTCGACGCGACCGCGCCC
>NZ_KV824175.1:0-870 GCF_001815995.1 Dietzia sp. HMSC21D01
GCCAGTATCAGCCACCACCTGGGGCGCGGCCATGGCTACCCAAGATCGCCATCGCGAGGCCGATCCCAACAGCTGGTGGGAACTAGTCGCCGCAGCCCGCGCGGCACTACCCGCCCCCGACATGCTGCTCGCGCCCCACCAGTGGGCCCGCACCGCAGCCTGACCACTGGCACCGCACGAGTCGGGGCAAGTCACCACAGGTCAGGGGAAGAGTCGGCAGATGGCCCCCATGGCGAGCTCGTCGTGGGGTGGGTATCCGGGCCGGGTTCGTGTTCTGCGGTGCGGGATGCGAGGTAGGCATCAACGAAGTCCTCGGCCGTGAAGGACGCGGCACGGGCTACCGCCTGCGCGACAGGACCTGAGGTGAGGGCGCGATGGGTTTCTGCAAGCCAGGTAGCCAGTTCGGCGTCGCATCCCGGGGCCGCGGGTGGGGGAGTGGGCAGCGCTGCGGTGTCGGTGGACTCACCGGTCGCGTGACGTATCCGGTGGGCGATGACCGCTCCGGGTTTGTTGGCGGTGTCGAGGGTGTCGGTGGCGTTGTCCCATTCCTCGCGGGGGTCGAGGCCCCTGGTTGCTGCTTCGGTCCACGCGCCTTCCAGGGCCTGGTACTGGTCGGGGTCTGCCTCGAGCTGGTGGGCGTAGGCCCGGGGGAGCGCGTCGATGTAGGCAGGGAGGGTGGCGGCGGCAAAATCGCGGGCGGCAAGGTCAACGCCGTGACGGTAGAGCTGGGCGAGCCGTTCGTCGCTGGTGGCGCTCTCGTACTCCTGGCGCAGCGTTTCGGTGGCCGAGGCCTGGTGGGTGTCGCGGGCCAGCACGCCAGTGAGCACCTGCGTGGGTGTTGGGGCGTCGTGGTCGCCGGCGGAGTGCATG
>NZ_KV824176.1:0-653 GCF_001815995.1 Dietzia sp. HMSC21D01
CGGCGCGGCCACTGGCCGTGGCCCTCCGGGGACTGCCCGCGGCGCGGGGAGCGCCGTCCCCTCGACGCGGGTCCCGGTCGGAGGATGAGCGCTCGCCGCTACCGCGCCGTTCGCCGGACTCGCTCCTGTCGGGGCGGGGGGTGTCGGAACCGTCGTATCGCTTCCCGCGGCGCTCCCCGTAGGAGCTGTTGTCGCGTCGCTGCTCTCGCGGGGCCCGGTCGCCCCGGCGGGGTACGTCGCGGTCGCCGCGTCGGGGCGAGCGGTCTGCGTTCTCGGACCGGGGTTCGTTCACGTCGTTCACCTTACGTGCGCCGGTTGGTCCGGCACGGAGTGGGTAGAAGGGGCACAAATGCGACCAGCGGGAGGAACTGTGAAGTCCCTCCCGCTGGTCATGAAGTTGTGTTCGGCGGTGTCCTACTCTCCCACACCCTCGCGAGTGCAGTACCATCGGCGCTGGCAGGCTTAGCTTCCGGGTTCGGAATGGGACCGGGCGTTTCCCTGCCGCTATGGCCGCCGTAACTCTATGAAACAAGGCCCGCGTGTCTCGTCGACTGGTCGTCGAGACACGGGTGTGTTGTTTCAGATACTGCACAGTGGACGCGAGTCGATCTCGTAAAAAGGTATTTGTGTGTAAGTCCTCGGCCGATTAGTAC
>NZ_KV824177.1:0-1562 GCF_001815995.1 Dietzia sp. HMSC21D01
CGGCCGTGGAGGTGGGCGCGGCCGTGGAGGAGGGTGCGGCCGTGGAGGTGGCCGGGGCGGTGGCGACGACGACGAGGGCCGCCACCGCGACAGCGCGCAGGAGCGTCATCTGCTCATTAAGCCACGGCCCGTGATCATCGGCAGGTCCTTGGCGTAGACGAGGCCCGGCTCCGCGGCGACGACCGCCTCGACGGAATTGACCAGCCGCATCGCGGTGACCCGCATGCCGGACTCGTTGTGGTCGCCGTGTTCGGCGTGGTGACCGAACTCGATCCGCATCGCCGGGTCGCCGGAGATCTCGACGCGGTAGCAGCCGTCGCCGTGATCGGGCCGCGGCCAGTCGGGGGCCTGATCGTGGGCCGTGCGGGTGACGTGTTCCAGCACGATGCGGAACTCGCCGTCGACCTGTCCGACCACCTCGAACCGCAGCGCCGCCTGCGTCCCCTCGGGCACCTCGCACGCGAGGAGCGACAGGTCCCGGTCGGCGGGCAGACGCTCGTGCCGCTCGACCAGCGGCTCGTCGAGGGTGACGTCGAGCGCTGCGGCGAGCTGCCGGACCACCGACCCCCAGCCGGCGGCGAGCATCCCGGGCCGCAGCAGCGGCGGCAGGGTGTCCATCGGCTGCCCGAAGCCGAAGAGCCGACGCATGGTCTCGCCCTGGTGGTAGACGGAGTAGTCGGCGATCTCGCCCACCCGGATGTGGTCGATCCGCCGGGAGAGGCTCGTCATGACCAGCGGCAGCACGTCGTTGGCGAAGCCGGGATCGATGCCGTTGACGTGCAGTGTCGCGCCGCCCTCGCGCCCGGCGGCGTCCAGCGCGGTGATCATGTCCTCCGGGATGGTGCCGTGCGGGAACTGCAGCAGCACCGGCCCGGAGGCGATGACGTCGATCCCCGCGCGCAGGAACCGGTGGAAGTCCTCGATGGCCTCCATGAACCGGGTCTCGGTCTCCGCGGTGTAGACGACGGCGTCGGGCTCCAGGGCGAGCAGCGCGGCGGCGTCATCGGTGGCGGCGACGCCCAGGTCGCGGCCCAGCCCGGCCAGGCGGCCCGCGTCCTGTCCGACCTTGGCCGGGTCGGAGACGAACACGCCCACCAGCTCGAGCTCGGGCCGGGCATCGATCCCCTCGACCGCCATCCGCCCGAGGTACCCCGTCGACCACTCCACGACCCGGATCGTCATGGAACGTGACCCTATGCGACGACCCGGGCGCCCCGGCGGGTCACGTGGCGGGCGGGCCAATCACGTGGCGCCGGGGCGTCTTACCTGTCCTGCGGAGACGGTCCCCGCTCCGGCACGTCCTTGGGTGCGTTCGGGTCCTCCGCATTGCGGCTGCCGCCGACATGCGCCTCCTCGCGCATCCGCTCGCTCATGTGCGGGTAGTGCAGTTCGAACGCGGGGCGCTCGGAGCGGATGCGCGGCAGGCTCGCGAAGTTGTGGCGCGGCGGCGGGGACGAGGTGGCCCACTCCAGGGAGTTGCCCGCGCCCCACGGGTCGTCCACCAGGACGAGGTCGCCGTAGCGCCAGCTGGAGATGATGTTCCAGATGAACGGCAGCATCGC
>NZ_KV824178.1:0-6402 GCF_001815995.1 Dietzia sp. HMSC21D01
TTCGGCGGGCGCGCGTGGGCGATCTCGCAGCGTGAGTCCCGCCAGGTGTGCTGGCTCTTCGGCTTGTGATGGCTGAATGGTCCATCCGGCCAGCGCACCCGGGCTGTGTTCGAGCATTCCGGCAGCGTAAGCCGAAGAGGCAGCGCGACCGGGAGGGGTCGCGCTGCCTCTGTGTCGGGTGCCGGGCGATCCCGCAGCGCATCCGCTGGGTTGCGGGCCTCCGGCGAGCAGGCGCGCAGCGGTGGCGCAGGCGTGCCCCCTGCCGGTGCCTACGCAGCGGTGGCGCGGGTGTGGCGAACCGCGGGCTCGGTCGCCACGTAGACCGTGCCGTCGCCGGCGACCCGGGCGGGGAACACCGAGATCCCGCGGGACGGGTCGTCGAGACCGCGACCGTCCTCGAGCGCGTACGCCTGCTTGCCGATGGGCGAGATCACGGCGGGGACGCCGCCGCGGTCGCCCACCAGCCCGCGGCTCATCACGGCCGCCCGGGCGACGGGATCGATGTTGCAGACGGCGTGCACCTCGCCGTCGTCGAGCGTGTACACCGCCACCTGCCGCCCGTCTGGCAGCAGGGCGGCGACCCCGCGCCCGACGATGAGGCGGTCGACAGGGCAGACGGCGACCTCGGCGGCGGCTGCCGCGGTGGAAGCGGCGCCGGTACGGGCGGGGCGGGACAGGGTGGCGGTCATGGTGAACTCCTCGGATTGAAGGCGGGGCAGGTGAAGCCGGGGCGGTTGTGAAGGGGCGGTTGTGGGAGGGCGGATATCGGGTCGACGATGGGGACTGGGCCCGGCGCGTCGGGCGCGCGAGCTCAGCTGCGGACGGGCATGGCGGGGGAGCCGAGCAGGACGGGCACCTTGCGGCCGTCGCGCTGCTCGAACCGGACGGTGGGGTCCGGCGCCTCGGGGGCGTTGACGAACGAGACGAACCGGGCGAGCTTGTCGGGATCGTCGAGTACGGCCGCCCACTCGTCCACGTAGCCGGCGACGTGCGCCTCCATCCGGCCCTCGAGCTCGGCGGCCAGGCCGAGGGAGTCGTCGCACACCACCTCGCGCAGGTGGTCGAGCCCGCCCTCGAGCGCCTCGAGCCACGGCGCCATGCGCTGCAGCCGCTCGGCCGTGCGGACGTAGAACATCACGGTGCGGTCGATGTATCGGATGAGCTGGTCGTCGGTGAGGTCGCCGGCCAGCAGCTGGGCGTGCCGCGGGGTCGCGCCGCCGTTGCCCCCCACGTAGAGGTTCCAACCGTTCTCGGTGGCGATCACGCCGACGTCCTTGCCGCGGGCCTCCGCGCACTCGCGCGCACACCCGGAGACGGCCATCTTGATCTTGTGCGGCGCTCGCAGTCCGCGGTAGCGGGTCTCCAGCAGCACCGCCATCGCGACCGAGTCCTGCTGCCCGTACCGGCACCACGACGTGCCCACGCAGCTCTTGACCGTGCGCAGCGACTTGCCGTACGCGTGCCCGGACTCCATGCCCGCCTCCACCAGCCGCCGCCAGATGGCGGGGAGTTCCTCGACGCGCGCGCCGAACAGGTCGATGCGCTGGCCGCCGGTGACCTTGACGTACAGGTCGTGGTCGCGGGCGATCTCGCCGATCACGATGAGCTGCTCCGCCGTCACCTCGCCGCCGGGCATCCGCGGCACCACCGAGTAGGTGCCGTTCTTCTGGATGTTGGCCAGGAAGTGGTCGTTGGTGTCCTGCAGCGCCGCCTGCTCGCCGTCGAGGACGTGGTCCGAGCTGGTCGAGGCGAGGATCGACGCGACCGTCGGCTTGCAGATGTCGCAGCCCGTGCCGCGCCCGAAGCGCCCGATCAGACCGGAGAACGTGCGGATGCCGGTGACGGTGACGATCTCGAAAAGCTCCGAGCGGGACTGGTCGAAGTGCTCGCACAGCGCGGTGGACTGCTCGACGCCCTCGGCCTCGAGGACCTGACGCATGAGCGGAAGGCACGAGCCGCACGACGTGCCGGCCCGGGTGCACGCCTTGAGGGCGGGCACGTCGCACGCCCCCTCGCAGATCGCCTCGCGCAGATCGCCCTTGGTGACGGCGTTGCACGAGCAGATCTGCGCGTCGTCGGGAAGTGAGTCCACGCCGACGCCGGAGTCGGCCGCCGCACCCGGGGTGATGAGGGCCAGGGGAGTGGACGACGGCAAGGTGCGGCCCAGCAGCGGCTTGAGCAACTGGTAGGGGCCGGCGTCGCCGACGAACACGCCGCCCAGCAGGGTCAGGGCGTCGTCGCTGAGGACGAGTTTGCTGTAGGTGCGGGCGACCGGGTCGTCCACCACCACCTCGAGACAGTCGGGCGTACGACCGTGGGCGTCGCCGAAGCTGGCCACGTCGACCCCCATGAGCTTGAGCTTGGTGGCGAGGTCGGCCCCGGTGAACTCGGTGCCGGCGTCGCCGGTGATCTGGCCGGCCGCCACCTCGGCGGAGGTGTATCCGGGCCCGACCAGGCCGTAGCAGGTGCCCTCGATGGCCGCGCACTCGCCGATCGCGTAGACGTGCGGGTCCGAGGTGCGGCAGGCTCTGTCGGTCAGCACGCCGCCACGCTCGGCCACGGCGATTCCCGCCGCGCGGGCGAGTTCGTCGCGGGGCCGGACACCGACGGAGAACACGACGAGGGCCGCGTCGACGACATCCGTCTCGCCGTCGTCGGAGGTCAGGGCGACCCGGAGTCCGGCGTCACCGGACGCCGACCCGGCGCCACCCCCGGCGGCGTCCGCGGTGTCACCCCCCGCGTCGTCCGCGCCGCCGGCGGCACTCTCCTCGATGACCGTGTCGGTCACGCTGAGGTGCACGTCGATGCCGCGGTCGCGGATGAGGTCCCCCAGCAGGGCGCCGCCGCGGCCGTCGACCTGCACGGGCATGAGCCGGTCGTTGCGTTCCACGACGTGCGGGACCAGGCCGAGCAGGCTCAGCGCGTTGGCGGCCTCGATGCCCAGCAGCCCGCCGCCGATCACCACGCCGTGCGCGCCCGCCCCGGCCCGCTCGGCGGCCGCGCGGATCGCGTCGAGGTCGTCGAGCGTGCGGTATACATGGCAGCCGGGCAGGTCGTGGCCGGGGACGGGCGGGACGAACGCGCGCGAACCGGTCGCCAACACCAGCGTGTCGTAGTCGACGTACTCGCCCGAGTCGAGTTCCACGCGTCGGGCGCCGGTGTCGATCGCGGTGACGAGCCGGCCGGAACGCACGGTGACGCGGGGGTCGGCGGAGTGCCGCGCATCGTCGAGGTGCAGCGCGTCGCGCTCCCACGCGCCGACGTAGGCGGACAGTCCGACGCGGTCGTAGGCGGGATCGGCTTCCTCGCCGATCACCGTGACGGCCACGTCGGCGTCGGCGTAGCGCGTGCCGAGGGTGGAGACGAAGCGGTGGGATACCATCCCGTGCCCGACGACGACGATGTGCTCAGTCATTCCTGGACCTCCTTGGCGTGCCTGTGGGGGACAGCCTAGGAAGGCGGTGTTGCGGTGCTGTGGCGTCGGATCACGGTCCCGTGACGCTTACTTCACATCGGTCCGGGGGCCGGGTGAGGGACCGGTCCGCGGGCGTGTGGCGGCGGGATGCGGGCGCCGGAGCGGCGGCTCAGTCCAGGGGTAGCAGGCTCGTCGGCACGGCCTGGACCTCGGCCACGCGGTCGATGTTCTGGCGCAGCCGCTCCCACTCGCCCGAGGGGATCTCCTTCTCCAGCCGGCGCAGCGCAGCCTTGTCGGAGGTGGCCCATGCGACGGGCATCGGGGAGATGAACTGGTAGAGGTTGTCGCGGCCGCGGGCGCTCCGGTTGCCCACCACGGCGACGCAGGGCACGCGCTCGCCGACCTTCGACTCGTGGCCCGCGACAGGTCCGCAGTTGCGGGCCACGAGGGCGGGCAGCTTCCCGGCGGAGCGGTCGACGGCGCGGTCGACCAGCGCCAACAGGGTCACGCCGCGCGGGCGGACCTCGGCGATGACGGCCGGGACGAGCTCGGAGGTCGAGTAGGTGTGCTGCATCGACCCCATCTTGCGGGGGATATAGCCGATCATGGCGAGGCAGCCGATCGCGAACGCGCCGGCCACCACCGCGATGATCCAGCCCCACGCCGCGAACTCCGCGAAGACGAGCATGCCGATGCCGGCGGCGAGCACGATGACGCCGAGGATGCCCGCCGACCACTGCAGGCGGCGCACCTCGGCGAGGCTCTCGTTGTTCTTGCGGACCCAGGCATCGTCGACGGGGATGTCGGCGAGGCGGTACTGCTCGTGCGGGTTGCGGGGGGAGCGATCGGCGGCCATGGCGCCCAGTATCCCAGCACCCGCGGCGGCCTGGCCCGCGGGTGACCGCGGCGGCTTGGCCCGCGGGTGACCGCGGCGGAGCCGGGTCGCCCCCGGGACCGGGCCGGCATCGGGCCTCAACGCACCTCAGCCCACCTCGGGGATGGACGGGCCGAGCAGGTCGTCGGCGTCGACGATCCGGTACGCGTACCCCTGCTCGGCGAGGAACCGCTGGCGGTGCGCGGCGTACTCGGCGTCGAGGGTGTCGCGGGCGACGACCGAGTAGAAGTGCGCCTGCCCGCCGTCGTGCTTGGGCCGCAGCAGTCGACCGAGCCGCTGCGCCTCCTCCTGACGCGAGCCGAACGTGCCCGACACCTGCACCGCGACGCTGGCCTCGGGCAGGTCGATCGAGAAGTTGGCGACCTTGGACACCACGAGCGTGGAGATCTCACCGTTGCGGAACTGGTCGAACAGTTTCTCGCGCTCCTTGTTGGAGGTCGACCCCTGGATGACGGGCGCGTCGAGCTCGGCGCCGAGCTCCTCGAGCTGGTCGAGGTAGGCGCCGATCACCAGGGTGGGGGCGCCGGCATGGCGCGCGAGGATCTTCCTGACCACCGGGATCTTGGTGCGGGCGGTCGAGCACAGCTTGTACTTGTCCTCGGCCTCGGCGGTCGCGTACAGCATCCGCTCGTTCTCGGTGAGCGTCACGCGCACCTCGATGCAGTCGGCGGGCGCGATCCACCCCTGCGCCTCGATGTCCTTCCACGGGGCGTCGTAGCGCTTGGGCCCGATGAGGGAGAACACGTCGCCCTCGCGGCCGTCCTCGCGCACGAGCGTCGCGGTCAGGCCGAGGCGGCGGCGCGACTGCAGGTCGGCGGTCATGCGGAACACGGGCGCGGGCAGCAGGTGGACCTCGTCGTAGATCATCAGGCCCCAGTCGCGGGAGTCGAACAGCTCCAGCGCCCGGTGCACGCCCTTGGTCTTGCGCGTGACCACCTGGTATGTGGCGATGGTGACTGGCCGGATCTCCTTGCGCTCACCGGAGTACTCGCCGATCTCGTCCTCGGTGAGGGTGGTGCGGGCCAGCAGTTCCCGCTTCCACTGGCGCCCGGCGACGGTGTTGGTCACCAGGATGAGCGTGGTGGCCTTGGCCTTGGCCATCGCGGCCGCGCCGACCATCGTCTTGCCGGCGCCGCAGGGCAGCACGACCACGCCGGAGCCGCCCGCCCAGAACGAGTCGGCGGCCATCTGCTGGTAGTCGCGCAGCTCCCACTGCTCCTCCTCGGTGGACAGCGCGATCTCGTGGGCCTCGCCGTCCACGTAGCCGGCGAGGTCCTCGGCGGGCCAGCCCACCTTGAGCAGCTCCTGCTTGAGCCGACCGCGCTCGGAGGGGTGCACGATCACCGTGTCCGCGTCGATGTCGGCGCCGAGCATGGGGGCGATCTTCTTGTGCCGCTTGACCTCGGCGAGCACGGCGGAGTCGAGGGAGACGAGCGTCAGGCCGTGCACCGGGCTCTTGACCAGCTGCAGCCGGCCGTAGCGCGCCATGGTCTCCGCGATGTCCACGAGCAGCGGTTGCGGCACGGGGAAGCGCGAGTAGGAGACCAGGACGTCGACCACCTGCTCGGCGTCGTGCCCGGCGGCCCGGGCGTTCCACAGGGCCAGCGGCGTGATCCGGTAGGTGTGGACGTGCTCGGGCGCGCGCTCGAGCTCGGCGAAGGGGGCCAGCGCCTGTCGGGCGTCGGCGGCCTGCTCGTGGTCGATCTCCAGCAGCACTGTCTTGTCCGACTGGACGATCAGCGGTCCACCGCTCACTTCGGGCCTCCTCGGGTCTCTCGCCGGGCCCGCGTAGGCCCGACCCTCCATTGTCCAGAAATCCGCGTCAGCGCGTGGGTTCGACGTCGGAGACGGAGATCACCCGGTGCAGCGGCAGGACGACGGGCTCGGCCGAGTCCGGCTCGATGCCCTCGATCCTGCCGCCGCCGACGGAGGCGGGGACGACCAGCCGGGCGGAGGAGCGGCCCGCGGCGTCGACCACGGAGACGGTGACGGCGGTGCCGGTGCCCGCGGCCTCATGCAGTCGGGCGATGGCGGCCTCGCCCGTGTACGCGCCCGAGGAGGCACCGCGCGCCGAGCGCACGCGGTCTGCGGA
>NZ_KV824179.1:0-4452 GCF_001815995.1 Dietzia sp. HMSC21D01
CGCGTCTGCGGGGGCTCGCGTCTGCGGGGGGCTCGCGTCAGACGGGACCGCCGTTCAGCGGGGGCCGAAGAGGCGGTCGCCCGCGTCGCCCAGGCCGGGGACGATGAAGGCGTTCTCGTCGAGGCGCTCGTCGATCGTCGCGGTGACCAGCGTCGCCGCCAGGCCAGACTCGCGCACGGCCTCGATCCCCTCCGGCGCGCACAGGACGCACACCACCGTCAGGCCGGTCGCGCCCCGCGCCGCGAGCGTCTCCAACGTCGTGACCAGCGAGCCGCCGGTCGCGAGCATCGGGTCGAGCACCACCACGTGGCGTCCGGCGAGGTCCTCGGGCAGCGAGCACAGATACGACACCGGCTCGTGGCTCTCCTCATCGCGGGCCAGGCCGATGAACCCGACCTGCGCCCCGGGCAGCAGCCGGGTGGCCGGGTCCAGCAGGCCCAGGCCCGCGCGCAGGACCGGGACGACCAGCGGCACGCCGTCCACGGCCACCCCCGTCGTTTCGACGATGGGGGTGGTCACCGGGACCTGCTTCGTCGGGATCGAGCGGAACGCCTCGTAACAGAGCATGGTCCCGAGCGCGTCCATCGCGGCCCGGAACCCGGCGGTGTCGGTGGCGGAATCCCGCAGGGTTCGGAGCCGGTCCCCGACCAGCGGGTGGTCCACGACGATGATGTCCATGCCCGTCAGGATTCCACACCGGACAAATCGCGGACCGGGTGGAACCGGATCGCCTCCCCTGCGCGTCGAACCCTGTGACGGACGAGAAGACGGCGTTGAGGGGACGAGGCCATGGCGGACGGGGCGATCGATGTCGATGTCGACGGTTTACGGGAACTGGGCACGGGGCTGACCACCCTGGCCGACACGCTGGGGAGCGCGCTCGAGGCGGTCGACGCGGTGCCGATCGACGCGGTCGCACCGGTCGTGGGTCCGGTCGGGGCCGACTTCATGTCCGCGTTGCTGGCCGCCACCGCACGGCATCGCGAGGTGCTGGCAGGCCTCACGCGCGTCACGGACGCCGCCGGCGACCTGGTGCTGCAGACCGGCCGTCTGTTCGAGGAGTCCGACGCCGCGGGCGCGGCCATGATCGGTGCGGCGGGCACCGGGGGCCCGGGAGCGGCGGGTGCGGGCCCAGCGGGGCTCGACATGACCGAGAGGTGGGTGTGATCCGGTGATCGCCGACGCGTTGGCCTACGCGGGCCCCATAAAGCAGATCCTCGACCTGCTGTCCGCCGAGGAGTTCGTCCCCGGCGAGGCCCGCGACATCATGCGGCCGGTCAGCGAGGGCCTCGAGGTGGCCCAGCAGATGGGGCCGCCCCTCGAGCGGCTGTTGTCCGAATCGTGGAACTCGCTCGCCTCCCTCGGTGCGGCCCACTCGATCGCGGAGGTCGGACGGACCATGGGCGCGCTCGGGGAGTCCGCGGCGGAGATCGCGCGCGTCACCGCGGTCGCGGCGGAGATCGTGGTCCGCGGCACCGTCGAGGTGATCGGCATCGTCCAGCAGTTCATCGCCCGCGCCGCCGCCCTCGGTCCGGCGCTGGTGACCCCGGCCGGGCAGGGTGCGCTGCTCGGCCTGGCCGCAGAGCACCTCGCGCGCGGGATACAGGTAGCCGAGCGCGTGCAGAACGAACTCAGAATCCCCACCGCGGAAATGCGGGCGATCGCCGCGGGCATTCCGCCGGCGCCGCGCATGCCGGGCGCGCTCGCCGCGGACAGCAGCACCGGCGGCGCGATCAACGCAACCACGGTCGCCTACTCGGGGTCGGGACCGGGCGCGATCACCGCCGCCGACAGCGCGGCGGGCGGGGCTCACGGCGGCGCAGGCGGAGCCTACTCCGCGGGTGGCGGCTCTGTGGGTGCGACGGCGTCGCCGGACGGGTACGGCGGATCGTCCGAGGGGGCGGCGACCGCGGCGCCCGGTTCAGTGGGCTTCGGGGACGCCGGTTCCGGTCTGATCGGCGGCGGTACCGAGGTCACGCTGCCCGACGGCTCGGTCGTCACCGCCCCCAACGAACAGGCCGCCGGGGCGGTGCGTAACGCGCTCAGCCAGCAGGGCGTGCCCTACGTGTGGGGCGGCACGACCCCGGGGCAGGGGCTCGACTGCAGCGGGCTCACGCAGTGGGCGTACCGGGACGCCGGAGTGGAGATCCCCCGGCTGGCCCAGGAACAGGGCGTCGGCGTCCAGGTGTCGGCGCAGGACCTCATGCCTGGTGACCTGCTGGTGTGGGACGGTCACGTCGCCATGTACATCGGCAACGGGCAGATCGTGGAGGCCGGGGACCCTGTAGCGGTATCGGGCCTGCGCACCGACAATATAGGCATGTCCTTCTACGGTTTCTACCGCCCGACAGGCGGATGACCCGCGACACCTGCCGTCGCACCGACCCCATGACCGGCGTGGTCGCCGAGGTCGGTACCGACGGCGTGCCGGTGGGTCTGGCCCTGCCTGCTGACCTGCTGGACCGCCCGTCTACGGAGGTGGCGCGGGCGGTCCTGCGCACGCTCACCGCCGCGGCGGGCGACGCCCGCGAACTCCTCGAACGCCTCGCCGCCGAGGAGGGTGACGGACACGGTCGTGACGAGTGGCAGTGGGACGACGACGAGCTGCGGGAGACCGTCTCGTGAGCGGCGGCGGACTGGACGTGGAGGCCTTCCTCGACCGTCTGCGCGGGATCGCGGCCGAATGGGAGTCCGCCCACGACCAGCTGGAGACGCTGCGCGTGGTGTCCAGCAGCCGCGACCAGCTCGCCACCGCCACCGCGGACTCCGGCGGGACCGTGATCGATCTCGTCTTGGCATCCGGCCTGCGCCGCCACGGCTGGGAGACGGTCGCCGCGTCGATCCTCGAGGCCACCGCGGACGCCGTCGAACAGGCCAACGCGCGACGCGCCGAGCTGGTGTCGGGCTCGGTGGCGCTCGCGGTGATCGGTCGTAGGGGCGCCGCCGAGGACGCCGCCCGCCGGCACCCGGACGCCACCCGGGCGGGCCGTGGCACCGGCTGAGCGGGCGTGGATATGCTGACCAGCATGGCCAAGGACATCGTCCCGATCGAGCTCGGTCTCCCGGAGGGAGACGTCACGACCCTCTGGGCACCCAGCTGGCGCGAGGACAACGACGACTGGGAGGCGTTCCTGGGCCTCGGTGACGATCTCTACGCGTTCGACTCGACGGCCGAACTCCTGGCGCTGGTGCGCAGCGGCGCCGAGCACGACCTGCAGGACCACCCCTCGTGGGAGCAGTTCGCACAGTCCGACGTCCTCGACTTCCGCGCCGCCGACGAGAACTGCTACGACCTGGTCGGCGTCCTCGAACTGCTCGGCGAGAACCCCACCGAGTCCTCGGTCGACGAGATCGACCAGTCCTTCGCGATCGCCCGCTCGATCGGCGAGGTGTGCGAACTCGACACCGTGACCAAGTTCTTCAACGGCAATCCCGTCCTGGCGTCCGTCACGCACGGCATGGACGAGTTCTACGGCCGCGACGGGCTCAAGCTGTGGAAGTCCATCCGCAAGACCGTCGCCAAGGGCTGGGACGACGTCCTCGACGCCATCCAGGACGTCATGGCCACCCCCGACCTCGACCGCGGCGAGGTCGAGCGTGCCCGCCGCGACCTCGCGACCGCCGAGGCTGCACTCCCCGAGCCGGAGCCGGAGCCCGAGCCCGCACCCACCGGCTACCCCGAGGGCTCCCTGTGGGAGAGCGTCGGTATCGACCCCGTCAAGATCGTGTTCTCCGATCAGGAGTACCTCAGCCTGCGTTGCTACCTCGGGGACCGCCCCGTGTTCCTCGGGGACGGCGACCAGGCCTACGTCTTCACCAGCCCCCGCGGCCTGGCCCGCTTCCTGGCGGACAACGACGACGCGACGCTCAGCAGGGTGGCCACGTACGAGCGCGTCAAGCTCGCCGCGGTCGACGGCAGCCTCGACGTCCACGTCACCGACGACAACGCCTACGTCCTGGCGGGGCTCGACCGCGACATCGAGGTCGGCCCCGACATGGTCGACTCCGACCAGCTCGGCCTGGCCGTGGAACTCATCACCGACCTCGCCAACTATGTCGGCGACGCCGAGCTCGAGGCGTCGGTCACCGGCCGCGGCTCGGCGCTGCGTCGGTTCCTGCACTACGTGCTCAACCCCGACGACGCCAGGCTGCTCGAGCCGACCGCACCGTTCGACGACGAGGCAACCGAGTGGCGCGACCTCGTCGACGACGTCGAGAAGCTCGTCACCACCCCCGACATGGCCTGACGGGTCACCACCCGCGCAGGCGGTCGGCGACCTCCCCCGCGGGACCGCGCCCAGGGCCCGTGCCCAGGGCGGCCCGGAGCTCGTCGACGGCGGCGGGCAACCGTGCCGCGTCGCCCGCGTGGACGGAGGCCACCACGTCCCCGGCGCTGACCACCTCGCCCTCGACGCGGTCCAGCAGGACGCCGGCGGCGTGGTCGACCGTCTC
>NZ_KV824180.1:0-10017 GCF_001815995.1 Dietzia sp. HMSC21D01
CCGGCCACCGCGTGAGCGCCCGCCTGGTCCTCGGTCAGCTGCGCGCCCACGCGGGCCGCTACCTGGGGACGCTGCTGGCGATCGCGGTGGCCGTGGCGTTCGTCCTCGCCTCCGTGGGCGTCCTGCGGACGATGGCGGCGAGCGCCGACGCCACCTTCGGCATGCGCTATGAGAACACCGCGGTGCTCGTGCAGAACCTCGGCGACCGGACCTCCGCCGGCAGCGAGGCCGCGCGGGAGGAGGCGGCCGAATCACAGCGGCTCGGCCTTGAGGCCATCGCCGCCACGCCGGGCGTGCGTGCGGTGACCGTGGACGCGCAGACCTACGTGCGGGCCCGGGTGGAGGGTCGCGCCCAACAGATGACGACGACGACGACGCTCGCCACCGACGACGGCCTGCGCTGGCAGCCACTGGCGGGCGGGCGGCTTCCCGCCTCTCCGGGCGAGGTGGCGATCCGCGCGGATGCGGGTCTGCCGGTGGGCGCCACATTCGAGGTGCAGCCGACCGGCGGCGGCGACCCCGCCCCTGTCACGGTGGTGGGCCTGTTCGACCTGGCCGGCCAGCCGGACATGAAGTCGGCGTTCCCGCTGTACGCGACTGACGAGCAGGTGCAGCAGTGGGCGCCGAACGGCGCCGGCGGGGACGTGCGCGTGGCCTCCGACGGGACCGTGCCCGACGCCGCGCTGGCCGCGGAGATCGAGCAGCGGCTGGCCGAGGTGCCCGGGACGTCCGCGGTGGAGGTGTCCACAGGCGCCGCCGAGGCCGCCGCACTCGCCGAGTCGTTCGTGGGCGGTCGCGACGTCTACACGCGCGCCCTGCTGGCGTTCACCGTGCTGGCGGTGGCGGTGGCCGCGCTGGTGATCGGGACGACCTTCGCGGTGGTGTTCGCCGCCCGCGTGCGCGAGACGGCGCTACTGCGGTGCCTGGGCGCATCCCGGTCGCAGCTACGGGTCTCGGGCATCGCCGAGGCGCTGGCGGTGGGCGCGCTGGCCACCGCGGCCGGGCTGGCGCTGGGCCGGTTCGCGGTTTCCCTGGCGTCCCGGGAGGCACCGCGGCTCGGGGTGACCATCCCGCTGCAGGAGGTGACCGTGCCCGGCCGCGCATACCTGCTCGCCGCCGCGGTGGGCATGGGCGTCACGGCGCTCACCGCGCTGCCGTCGTTGTGGCGGGCCACCTCCGGCAGTCCGCTCGGGGCGATGCGCCCGGTGGACGTGCTTCCCGACCCGTGGTGGCGGCGACTCGCGATGGTCGTGGTGGGCGCGGCGGCGGCGGCGTTCGGCTGGCATTCCATGTCGGCCGCGGTGGCGGCGCGGGACGTGGTCTCCGCCGGCGCGTGGGGGGTTCTGGCGTTCCTCGGCGTACTCGCGGTGGCCGCCGCGGCGCTGCCCACCCTCCTCGGCGCGCTCGGGTCGGTGGTGGGCGTCGTGCTCGGCCCTGTGGGGCTGCTCGGCGCGCGCAACACCGCCCGCAGCCCGCGGCGCACCGCCGCCACCTCGTCCGCCGTCCTGGTGGGCGTGACGCTCACCGCGACGATGGTCACCGGCATCGCACTGCTCGGGCCCGCGATCCAGGCCCGCCTCGTCGACCGGGTCCCCCTGGACGTGGCCGTCACCGCGCCCGATGGTCTCCTGCCCGCCGGACTGCCCGAGTCCCTGCCCGAGACCCGGGGGGTGGCCGAGTCGCTCGTCGTGACGGACATGTACGCGGAGGACCCCCAGGGCAAGCGCACGGTGCTGCGGGTGGCCGACCCGGAACGGATCCGCGAGGTCATGCGCCGCGACGTGGACCTGCCGGGGCCGGGCGAGATCATGCTGCCCGAGTCCTCCCCCGTGGCCGCGGACGCCAGCGACGGCGACACCGTCCGGTTCACGTTCTTCTCCGACGACGACGGCCGCGACCTCGTGGTGCGCCGGACGAGCGACCAGTGGGCCCTCGCCTCTCCGGACAGCGTGCCGGCCTGGCCTGTGGCGCGACTCCCCGACGGTTCGCCCTGGCCTGAGAGTGTGGAGGTGCCCAGCCAGTTCGTGCCCCGCACCGAGCTGTGGCTGCGGATGGACGACGCCCTGGAGGGCGAGCAGCTCGACGCCGCCCTGCAGGACGTGCGCTCGACCGTCGTGGACGCCGCTCCCGACCTGGCCGTCACCGAGAGCTTCGCCTCCCGCGAGCAGATCGCCACGTCCGTCCGGACCGTGCTCACGTCGAGTTCGCTGCTGCTGGCGGTGGCGGTGGCCCTGGCGCTGGTCGGCGTGGCCAACACGCTCACGCTGGCCGTCCGCGAGCGGACGCGGGAGATCTCGCTTCTGCGCGGCGTGGGCGTGACCCGTACCGGCGTCTGGCTCATGCTGGTCCTGGAGACGCTGCTGGTCGCGGTGTGCGCGGCCGCCCTGGGCGTCGTGCTGGGCGCGGCCTTCGGCTCCGGGGGCGCCGAGGCCCTGACCGGTGCCGGTGGCGGGGTCGGCGGTGTCTTCGGCGGACTGACCGGCGTCACCGGAGTGGGCGGTAACGAGAACCTGCCCGTGTCCGATCTGGTGATGGTGGGGGTCGGCGGAGTGCTCGCCGCACTCCTCGCGGCCGGTGTCGCAGCCCTGGGCGCTGTCCGTACCAGGGTCACGACGAGCTGATCACCTGCGAAATCGACCCCGCCGCACTCATCCGGTGGCCATCCTTTGACAGAACTGAGACACTATCGTTATGCGAAATCGGGTGCTCCTCTCCGCCGGCGCAATCGCGCTGGTTGCGGCGTCGTGCGCGCAGCCGGAACCGCAGGTGCTTTCGGAGGGGCCACGCTCCGCGCCCGCGATCGAACTGACGTCGCCCACCGCGACGACGGACCGCGAAGAGCAGTCGGGGAAGTTCATCGCCCGGTGTGCGACCGATGCCGACGGGGGCACCCCGGGAATGACCATCTTCACCGACGGGTCCCAGGACGTCACCGATCACTGCCTGAGCCGCTACTACATCGGGGTCCAGCCGGCGCCCGGGGCGTTGTACGTCCCCGATGAGGAGGCCGGCACCTACGCTCCCCCGAGCGAGACCTCGACTGCTCAGCCGACCGGTGAGCAATGGACACCCGCCCAGCCGCGCACCGACATCGATCCGCTCGAGACCGAGCGAATCGATGACCGTGACACTCGCGATGACGAGACGACCGCCGATCGGCCGGACGCGCCCGGCACCGACGATCCGGACAGCGGCACCCCCGGCACGGACGAGCCCGGCAGCACCACGCCCGGGACCTCACCCGATGTGACGACTCCGACGTCACCGCCGCCCACCACCGGTCCCGGCGGGACCGAACCGGGCGGCACGGAGCCGGGCCAGAGCGAGCCCGGGCTGCCCGACCCGAGCGTTCCCGGCGGGGCGGAGCCCTCGACGACGCACTCGTCCGATCCGACCTCCGTTCCGACGGAGGCGGATACGAGTCGACTCCAGCCGCCGGCTCCGCACACGTCCGTCCCGCCGACCCGGGAGTCCGGATCGCTGGGGTCCGCGGGATCGGACGCCTCCGGCGAGCCGCGGAGCTCCGTGCGCATCCCGGACTTCCGCTGGCCGGGGTCGTTCTGGCCGGGCGGCCCGCGCAGCTGACACGCCCGCCCGGCACCGCGCTCCCCGCCGTGCCTGCCCCCTTCCGGGGTGGGCTCAGGCCTCGTTCATGCGCCGCCGCAGGTCCTCGCGTTTTTCGCGACGCCCGGCGTCGACCTCCGCGATGCCGGAGTTGATCTGCGCGCGCAATCGGCTGAACAGCACCATCGACAGCGGCAGCGCGATCACCACGGCGATGATCGCCGCGACCAGGACCGGGATCTGCACGCCGGCGAGGCTGCCGAGCCCGATGATCACCAGCGTCAGCGCCAACACCAGTAGCAGGCGGACGATCGTGTAGAAGACCATGTTCCGGGCCAGGCGGGCACCGGGCGAGCTGCCCTCCGGGTTGGTGGCCGGCATGGTCGACCCGTCCGTGGGGTGTGTTGATTCGTCTCGCTCGCTCATGCTCCCCAGGATACGTATCGTGGTGGAAAGGAGGTTCGAGTGATCTGGCTCTTCGCACTCATCGGGGTGGTGACGGTGGCGATTCTGCTGTGGCGGGCCTTCGGGCCGGGCTCACGGCCGGCTCCCCCGCGCGTCATCGCTCCCGACGACGATCCGGAATTCCTGCGGGACCTGGACCGTCGTAAACCGCTGGACCCCTGACGCCATACGGGCCGGGCGGGTCGCCGGCTCACCGGTCGCGCAGACCGCGTGGGGTGCCTCGATCAGCTGCGTGCCAGCAGGCGGACGATGGAGTCCACCGCGTCGCTGATCTGTGCGCCCGTGCGGTCGAACACCTCGGACTCCCGCCCGATCGGGTCCTCCACGTCGAGCGCTGGATCGTCGGTGTTGATGTTCAGCCGCGCGCGCGACAGGCCCGCCAGCGTGACGGACTCGTCCGAGTCGGCCAGCCGCGCGGCCTCGAGGAGCGTGTAGGTCTTCTTCCACAGCAGGGGCGCGAGTTCCTGGACGGCGTCGCGGTGCGCGCGGGTCGCGGTGAGGACGAGGTCCTTCCCGGTCAGCAGCTTGGCGGTGAGCAAGCGCGACGCGAACCCGTCGCCCTCACCGCCGTAGCCCTGCAGCACCCGCAGGGTCTCGCGGTGGATCTCCGCTCCGTTGGCGGCGCGGGTTCCGGCGGAGTCGACCGTCACGTCGAGTCCGGCCGCGGCGGCGCGTGCGGCCAGCAGTCGCTCGGCCAGCGGAGAGCGACACATGTTCCCTGTACACACCGTCATCACGGAAAGCGCCATGCGTCGATCCTAGTCGGCGGAGAGTTCGCCTCTTCTCCCCCTGCATCCGCTCCCGCTCGACCATGCCCGACCCAGCGGTCCGCCGCAGCCGCGCGCGACCATGGCGTCTCGCTCCGCCCGGCGCGCAGGCGAGACGCCATGGACAGGAGCGTCGATGCCCGTGGCGTACATCCCCAGGCGCGAGACGCCACCGGCAGGAGCGGCTACCCGCTGGTGCCGGGTGGAGCGATCATGCGAGTCGCAGCCCGGTGGCAGGGCTCTCGCGCGACACTACGGCTCACTCACTGCGCGACGATACGACTCACTCACCGCGCCACTGAGGCGTGCGCTTCTCGAGGAAGGCGCTCATCCCCTCCTGCGCGTCGCACGTGACGGCGTTGGTGGCCATGGTCTCGGCCATCTCGCGGTAGGCCTCGTCCTGCGGCAGGTCGATCTGCCGGTAGAAGGCCTGCTTGCCGATCTCCAGAGTCAGCGGGCTCGCATCGGCGATCTGCGTGGCGAGCTCGTCCACACGGGCGCGCAGCCGGTCGGCGGGGACCGACTCGTTGATCAGCCCCCATTCGACGGCGGTGGTCGCGTCGATCGTCTCGCCGGTCAGCAGCATCTGCATGGCGCGCTTGCGGCCGATGTTCCGGGAGACCGCCACCATGGGCGTCGAGCAGAACAGGCCGATCTTCACGCCGGGGGTGCCGAAGCGGGCGGTGTCGACGGCGACTGCCAGGTCGCAGGTCGCGACGAGCTGGCAGCCGGCCGCCACCGCGTGCCCCTGGACCTCGGCGATCACGGGCTGACGGATGGCCTGGATGCTCTCCATGAGGTCGACGCAGACCGAGAAGATCTCACGTTCCTGCTCGAGGGTGCGCTCGACCATCTCGCTGATCTCGTGCCCGGCCGAGAGCGCCGGCCCGGAGCCTGTGAGCACGACGACCCGGCAGTCGGGGTCGTCACCGAGTGCGCGGATCGCCGCGGTGGCCTCCCGCATCATCTGCAGGGACAGCGGGTTACGGCGCTCGGGCCGGTCGAGCGTGACGCGGGCGGTCGGACCGGTGTTCTCGACGAGGACGAACGGGGTGCTCACTGGGGGCCTCCGTGAGGGGTGAGGGGTCCCCCTTTTTCTACCGTCTGATCGGCGCGCGCGGGCCGGGACCGGGCGAGGACGCCCCCGCAGGGCTCGGTCGGCCCCGCCGGAGCAGCTCACGCCACACCGGCCCGGCCCGAACGGCCCACGCCGATCAGTTTGCGGCCGCGCGGTGCTGTCCGTCGCACCACTGTTCGGCGGGCACGGCCGCCTTGACCTGGTCGACGTGTTCGCCGCAGCCCTCCCAGGTGGTCTTGCCGCAGACGGGACAGGCGACGGGGTAACACATGGGGATCTCCTTGATCGTCGGATGGATATCGGCCGACCGCGCCGTCAGCGCACGGTCCGACAATGCACGGTCCAACAGTGCACGAGTCGTCGGTGCGCGGGTCGGCGGGGCAGATCGCCGAGAGTAGGTCAGGCCTCGGCGGGACGCCACTGTGCGTCCACAAGGGGGGTGGCTTCCCGCAGCCGCTCGACGTGCGAGCGGCAGGCGTCCCACTGCGGGAGTCGCCCGGCGGCCGCCACGTCGAGCAGGCTCGGCGCGTCGCGGTCGCGGTCGCTCATGACGTGCTCGATCGCGGTGCCGTCGAGCGCCATCTGCGGCCAGTCGATCGCGATCTTCGGGTCGAAGGCGTCGATGACGTGCTCGGCGCCGGGCCGCCAACCCTCCGAGCAGAAGTACATCACGGTGGACTGCGGCTCCAGGGCCAGGAATCCGTGGGCGACGCCCTCGGGGATGTAGACGGCCCGCTGCTCGACGGAGTCGAGCAGGACGCCGGCCCACTCGCCGAAGGTCGGTGATCCCACGCGGACGTCCACGACCACGTCGAAGACGGTGCCGGACGGGCACAGCACGTACTTCGCCTGCCCGGGTGGCACCTCGGCATAGTGCAGGCCGCGCAGGACGCCTTCGCCGGAGACGGACACGTTGACCTGCGCGAGGTCGAACCGGTGCCCGGTCATCTCGCGGAAGGCGGGGTCGGTGAACGCCTCGTGGAAGACCCCGCGGTCGTCGGAGATCTGGCGCGGCGTGATCTCCCACGCCCCCGTCACACTGAGCTCGCGCAACTGCACGTCCGTCCCGCCTTCCCCTCGTCGATCGTGACCCGTCCCCGCGCCGCGCCCACCAGCGCGGGCACTGCCCGGCGCGGTCGCCCACCCGTGGCGCCGACCACCCTATCCGCGCATTGCGTCGACGATCTGCCCGGCCGTCCACTCGCCGATGAGGAGGCAGCTCATCGCGTCGTCGTGGACGGAGACGTCCTCGCGCCACCCGGTGATGACGAACTGGAAGACGTACGTGGCCTCGTCGTCGCTCCATCCCACGATCAGGCTCGAGGTGGCCATCTCACCGGGCTCGGCGGTGTAGGTACCGCGCAGGTAGCGGTAGATGCTGGTGACGGCCCCGGCGGACTCGTCGCCCTCGCCGGCGACCTCCTCGAGCAGCGTCCAGTCGGCGAGTGCGTCGGCGGTGGCGACGATCATCTCGACCGCCTGCTCGGTGTCCATCGCCGGGGCGACGCGGGCGCAGGTCGCGACGGCGTTGGGCGAGAAACCGTCGCGGTGGGCGCCCGGGTCGACGTAGATCACCGCGGACGGTTCGGGCGACTCGATGCGCTGCCACGGCGGGCTGTCCACCCACGTGAGCGGCTGGCCGGCGACGGCCATGGGCGGGCTCGCCTCGAGGGCGCGACCGGTGGAGGCACAGTACTCCTGGATCGAGGTCACCTGCGGGCCGCCTCAGCCTTGCAGCCCGGCGCCGACGATGTGGGCGCCGCCGTCCACGACGAGGGTCTGGCCGGTGATCCAGTGCGCGTCGTCGGAGAGCAGGAACGCGACGGGGCCCGCGATGTCGTCGGGCACGCCGAGTCGCCCGGTGGGCAGGGCGGCACCCATCGCCTCCTCGCGACCCTCGTACAGCGCCTCGGCGAACCGGGTCTTGACCACGCCCGGTGCGACGGCGTTCACGCGCACCGACGGGCCGACCTCCACGGCGAGCTCCTGGGTGAGGCGCATGACGAGTGCCTTGGTCGCGCCGTACCAGCCGATCCCGGGCGACGGGGCGAGGCCGGCGATGGAGGCGATGTTGACCACCGCGCCGCCGCGCTCGCCGAGTCCCGAGTGGTAGACCTTCTGCGTCCAGGACAGGGTGCCGAGCGCGTTGACCTCGGTGATCTTGCGGGCCGCGGCGAGGTCGATATCGACGGTGCGGCCGTAGACCGGGTTGATCCCGGTGTTGTTGACCAGCAGATCGATCGGCCCGAACTCCTGCTCGGCACGGGCCAGGACCTCGCGCTGGTGCTCCTCGTCGTCGCTCTTCCCCGCCACGCCGAGCACCCGGTCGGGCGCACCGAGCTCGGCGACGGCGGCGTCGAGCCCCTCCTGGCCACGGGCGGTGATGACCACGGACGCCCCCTCGGCGAGGAGTCGCCGGGCGATGCCCAGACCGATCCCCCGGCTGGCGCCGGTGACGAGGGCGGTGCGTCCGGCGAAGCGGTCGGGCACGACGGGGCCGGTGCGGGGGGCGGGAAGGGGGGTGGCGGTCACGGCCGTCTCCTCGGGGTCGGAAAGCGTGTGGCGTGCGCGGCCCAGCCTAGATGTAAGCGATGTGTCGGTCGTTCATGGGATTCCTCAGCGGTCCCTCCGTCTTTTCTTCTCTGCCGCGCAGCCGGGCGATAGAGTCTGCGACAGGTCCTATCCGGCCGCCCCCACAGGCGGCGTCACTACCCCGGGGTGTGTGCATGTCACCACTAGTTCCACGCGGTACGGCGGACTCGCCGGTGTGCTCGATCCTCGACATCCCCGGCCCCCGCTGGTTCCAGTCGAGCGACCCCATCTGGCGGGTCCACGGCGACGCGTCCACGCCGATCGGCATCACGACCGGCCTGCTCATGCTGTCCGCCGATCCCGCGTACGCCTCGGTCATGGTGGCGTGCGGTGCGGACGAGAACCCGTGGACGATGGACGACTACCTGCACGACCTGGTGGAGATCTCGACGTTCGGCACCGTCGACGACGCGATGGTGACGATCGAGCACGCGCACCGCGACCGCAGCTCGTTCAACGGCACCACGGAGCACGGGGACTACTACTACGGTTCCGACCCGGCGTTGGTGGAGTGGGCGCAGGCCGCCCTGGCGTGGGCACTGCTCGCGGCGTTCCAGCGGTTCTCGGGTCGGCCGCTCACCCCGGCCGAGTCGGACCGGTACGTGTGCCAGTGGGCGGGCCTGGCCCGGCTGCAGGGCGCGCGGGCCTTCCCCACCACCGTGCGCGAGCTCGAGCAGCTGCTGCGGGGCGCCCGTGGCCGCGCTCGCGACACTGTCGCCGGGCGTCGCGCCGCCCGTCGGCTGCGGGAGACCGCCCGGGCGTGCCGGGGCGTGTCGGAGAACTCGGTGACCGCGCACCGGTCGTGCACGACGGTGGTCGACGCGGCCGCGAGCCTCGTGCCGTCGGACGTACGTCGGGCGTTGGATCTGCCGCACCGGCCGATGGACCGCAGCGCCGTATTCGGTCGGATCGCCCGCGCGCACGAGGGGCTGACGTCGCCGCGGCTCACCACCCGCGCCCCGATCGCGGCACCGTCGGCGATGCGGGCCCAGACCGCCTGACCCCGCGTCACCAGTGGCCGTTGACGCGGCCCTTGATCCACCCGGCGACCTCCCACACCAGGTGCACGGGCAGCATCGCGCGGTCGACCCGGTCGATGGGCGTCATCCGCACGTCCAGGTCGGTGGCGTTGCGCATCCATGTCCCGGCGCGCAGTGTGTGAGGGCGATTGGTGACGACGAGGACGCGCTCCCACCCGCGGGCCCGCGCGATCGCGTCCACCGTCAGCGCCTCGCCCCAGGTGGTCCGCGGTTCGGGCGAGAAGCACACCACCTCGGCGTCGGCGGGGCGGGCGATGCCCGTGCACAGCCGGCGGGCGACGGTCTCGGAGTTGCCGCCAGGGTTGCTCACCAGCAGGGTGTCGGCGTAGCCGGCCTCGACGAGGTCGCGGGCGTACAGGTGTCGGCCGTCGTCGGCGCCGGCGAGCATGACGACCGCGTCGGCGCGCACCGGCTCGTCGCCGTGGGGCTGGAGGAGGAACGCGCCCCAGGCGGTGAGGGCGAGCGCGGCGACGACCACGGCCGCGCCGACGCCGACCGCGACCCGGCGGAG
>NZ_KV824181.1:0-2551 GCF_001815995.1 Dietzia sp. HMSC21D01
CACCGCCGCTGCGCGGCGGGCGCCTCGCGGACGAACCGGGCCAGCAGCGCCGCCAGCCGCTTCTGCAGCTCGGAGACCCGCGCCGGGTCGACCTTCCGGTGGTGCACACCGGTCTGCGAGGCGTCGGTCACGTAGACCTCGTCGAACAGCGACACGTGCCACCAGGCGGCGTCCTCGTATGGGATCGCCACGACGCCGCGGCGCTGCCGACCGAGCTTCTGGGTGAGCAGCCGCTTGGCCAGCACCTGGTCTTCGCGGTCCTCGCGCGGGATGCCCACCTTGCGCTCGACTCTGATCCCCGCGGGGAGCGCCTCCACGGCGAGCTTGGCGGTCTCGGGGTACTCCGCGCGCTCGGCCCGGATCGCGGCGAGCGCGGCCTGCCCGCCGTCGCCCACCCCGCGGGAGCCGTCGGGCCCGTCGAGGAACGCCTCGATCCCCCGCATCCGCGTGGCCGCCAGCCCGTACTGCATGCCCACCATCGCCCGAAGGACGCTGCGCCCGAGGTTCTTGGCCATGCTCTTCGGGTCGATCCCCTGCCGGATCGCGGCGGTGACCAGCGAGTTGCGCTGGGAGAAGAACTGGCCGAAGTCGTCGCCGTCCTTCCAGTAGAAGTCGGCGTGCCAGACGGCCGCGCCCTGCAGCGTGCACGTCGGGATCCCGGCCTGACGGCACCGCAGGCCGTACTCGATGTCGTCCCACTGGAAGAAGTACGGCATCGGCAGGCCCACCTCCTCCACCGCCTCGCCGGGGACGAGGCAGGACCACCAGGCGTTGTACTCGGCGTCGATCCGCCGCTCCTGCCGGTTCTCGACCACCGACTCGTCGCGTAGCGCGTACTCGTCGGCGTCGAGGCCGCCGCGAAGCTCGTCGAGCTGCGTGCGCTCGGCCGAGACCAGCAGGTAGTCGGGGTTGTACAGGTACAGCATCTGCGCCCCGACCAGCATCGGCTCGCGCGTCACGGCGGCGAACGCGAACAGGCGTAGCACCGTCTCCGGCTCCACCCGGACATCGTCGTCCATGAGCAACACGTCCACCGGGCCGGCGGCGCCCGGCGCGGTGGCCTCGTACAGTCCGCGGCTGAAGCCGCCGGCGCCGCCGAGGTTGGGCTGGCGCAGGTAGTGCAGTCGGTCGCCGAACTCCTCGGCCGCGTGGCGGAACGCCTCGCGGGTCTCCACCAGATCGGTGCCCTGATCCGTCACGTAGAGGTCGTCGACGAGGTCCGCGACGAGGGGATCCGAGGCCAGCGAGTCCACGGTGGCCGCACAGTCGTCCGCCCTGTTGAACGTGCAGATCGCCACGGCAGCGCGGCGGGCCGGCCTCGTCGTCGTCGTACTCCACACCACCTCCGACACGGTCGCCGGCGCGTCCACGGCGTGCAGCTCCAGCCACATCGCGCCACCGTCGGTGAACGCGTCCACCGGCACGTGCAGCACCGCCATCCCGTCACCGTGGTGGTGGACCACGTCCACCGTCCGCACGTGGGAGCCGATATCGGAGGCGCGGACCAGCACGTCCAGCTGCCCGGTCGTCTCCACGGACACGCGCACGGTGAGCTCGGTGACCGAGGTCCACCGCTGCCAGTAGGAGGCCTCGAACCGGCCGAAGTAGGTGTTGGTGTCGACGATCGCGCCGGCGTCCATGTGCAGCTCGGCGCGGGTACGTCGCACGACCCCGCGCACGATGCGCGAGTACAGGTCGTCGTTGACCCACCGGCGCGGGCCCGAGAACAGCGTGCGCTGGAGCAGCAGGTCGCGCTCGGGCTGCGGGGCGGCGGTGTCGGGGCCCGCGGCGGTCACGGTGGTGGCGTCCATGAGGCGATGCGCTCCTGGTGGGGTCGGTGCGAGGACACGGCCCGTCGGGGCCGCGCGGCGGCGGGCCGCTCAGGGCCCGGTCGCGCCGTCCAGGCTAGTCGCCGGCCCGGCGGCGGCCGCGTCGACGACCGGTGAGTCGGTGTTCGGGGGCTGCACGGGCGGGGTGAACGGGGGGATCCCCGGCGGCGGCAGCAGCGGCGGGTGGTCCGCGGGCACCGGCAGGACCTCGTACAGCTGGGCGCCGGGGTTGCCCTCGACGAGCCGCAGGTGGGGGTTGAGGTCGAGCCCGATGAACCCGCCCGGCCGACCCGGGCCGCCCACGACGCCGGTGCCGACGATCACCCAGCGCACGTCCTGCCGCTGCACCTCGTGCGTGACGGACGGGTCGAAGCCGTAGCGGTTGATCGAGGTGTACAGGATCATGCGGTCGGCGCCGACCTGCGCGACCGGGTCGTCGGCGAGCGGCGCGCCGAACACCACGGGCACGCCGTGCAGCGCGTACGCCCACGCGGTGCCGTCGAACGGGTCATTGAGGACCACGCCGCCCTCGTGCCGCTCGGCGAGCGCGTCGAGCACCGCGCGTTCGCGGGCGTTGACCGCCGGGCCGTCGCCGTAGCCCCACACCCGCAGGTCGCGGGCCAGGACCGCGTGCCCGGAGATCGTGAGCAGCCCCAGCACGGCCACCACCACGACGCCGGTCCGCGCGGCCGGGCGGCGGGCCGAATCGAGCGGGACGAGCG
>NZ_KV824182.1:0-3972 GCF_001815995.1 Dietzia sp. HMSC21D01
CGCGCGACGGCGGCCTCCACCGGGGCGGTCCCACCCCGGCCCCCGTCCCGCTCCCGGGCGGACGCGACCAGGCGCCGGACCCGTGCGACGGGGTCAGGGTCGGGGGCACGAGCCGGGGCCGGGGGCTCGGTGTCGGGGGTCACGGATGGCACGCGATCATCGTGACCCGACCGCCTGCGGGCGGCAAGACCTTCCCCTCGGGCCCCGACGCCCGGATTCGGAGGCGACCACGGATTACGGGATGATGGCCGGGTGAACCAGAGCGAGAACCCCGCACACGCGGCCGGTGGCACCCCGGACGACAGTGGTACCCCGAACGACGGTGGCACCCCGGACGACAGTGCCCGTCTCTTCCCCCGGGTGACCGCCTACCGGTTCCGCCGCGGCACCCTGCGGCCCGGGCAGCAGCGCAACTGGGAGGAGCACTGGCCGGCCTACGGGCGTAACGTCTCCGACGAGATCGTCGACCGCGAGGCGCTCTTCGGCCGGCGCGCACCGCTGATCGTGGAGATCGGCTCCGGCACCGGCACGTCCACGGCCGCGATGGCCGCGGCCGAGCCGGACATCGACGTCATCGCCGTGGAGGTGTATCAGCCCGGGCTGGCCCAGCTGCTGGGCATGATCCTGCGCGAGGGCCTGGAGAACGTGCGCATGATCCGTGGCGACGGCGTGGACGTGCTCACCAACATGTTCGCGCCGGCCGACCTGGACGGTGTCCGCGTGTTCTTCCCCGACCCCTGGCCCAAGGCCCGCCACCACAAGCGGCGGCTCCTGCAGTCCGGCACCTTCGAACTCATCGCATCGCGGCTGCGACCGGGTGGCGTGCTGCACGTGGCCACCGACCACGCCGACTACGCCGAGTGGATCGCCGAGACCGGCGACGCCGAGCCCGCGCTCCAGCGGCTGGACCCCGCGACGGACCTCCGCCACGTACCGTTCAGTCTGGACAGACCCGTGACGAAGTTCGAGGGCAAGGGGCTGCAGGAGGAACGGGTGATCAACGAGTTCCTCTGGCGTCGGGTGCACTGACGCCCCACCCCAGGAACCCCGTACGACGAGAACCGAGGCGGACGACGCGATGACCCCACCAGACGAGATGCGCAACCACGACACGACGGACGTGGCCACGCCCGACGGACCGGGGGTGGTGCTCCTCGTGTGGGACGCACCCAACGTCGACATGGGGCTCGGCTCGATCCTCGGCGGCCGCCCGACCGCCGTGTACCGCCCGCGCTTCGACGCGCTCGGCCGCTGGCTGCTCGGCTACACCGCCGACCTGTCCGTGCGGACGCAGGACGCCCTCGAGGCCGAGGCGACCGTCTTCACCAACATCGTCCCGGGCACCTCGGACAACGTCCGCCCGTGGGTCGAGGCGCTGCGCAACGTCGGCTTCGCCGTCTTCGCCAAGCCCAAGACCAGCGACGACTCCGACGTCGACGACGACATGCTCGAGCACATCGACCGGCGCGCCGAGTCCGGCCGACTCGCCGGCGTCGTCGTGGCCTCCGCCGACGGGCAGGCGTTCCGCGAGCCCCTCGAGGAGCTGGCCGAGGACATCCCGGTCGCAGTGATCGGGTTCCGCGAGCACGCCACCTGGGCCGTCCAGCACGACACCATCACGTTCCTCGACCTCGAGGACATCCCCGGGGTGTTCCGCGAGCCCCTGCCGCGCGTCAGCCTCGACAACCTGCCCGACGAGGGTGCCTGGCTGCAGCCGCTGCGGCCGCTGTCGGCACTGCTCACCTCGCGCTAGGAGCTCCCCCGGTGTTCAACTCACTCGGGCGGTTCGTCGCCCGCCGCCGCGTCCTCGTCCTGATCTGCTCCGTGCTGGTCATGGCCTTCCTCAGCCTCGCCGGCTCCGCGTTCGGCAACCCGTTCGGCCAGGGCGGCTTCGAGGACCCCGACAGCGGATGGGCGACCGCCGAGCGGTTGGAGCAGGAGGCGTACGGACGCGACGCGCTCGGCGACGTCGTGGTGTCCTACCACGCCCCCGAGGGCACGTCGGTCGACGATCCGGCGTTCCAGGAGCCCATCCGGCAGTCGCTGGAGTCGATCCGGACCGAGAACCCCGACCGGGTCACCGGCGTGACCAGTTTCGTGTTCAACCAGTCACCGGCCCTCGTCAACCGTGACGCGGGCATCGCGGTGGCCTCCATCCAGATCGCCGGCGAGGCCGAGGAGATCCTCCAGAACTTCCGGGCGATCGAGGACCAGATCCCGGTCGAGGGCATCGAGACCGACATCGCCGGCCTGCAGCCCGTCGCCGGCGCCCTACAGGACGGCATGGACGCCGACCTCGTGCGCGCGGAACTCATCGCGCTGCCGCTCGTGTTCCTCCTGCTCATCGTGGTCTTCGGCGGCGTCGTGGCCGCGTTCCTGCCGGTCGCGGTGGGCGTGCTGACGATCCTCGGCTCGCTCGGCGCACTTCACCTGCTGTCACTGATCACGCCCGTGAACTCCTTCGCACAGAACGTCGTGACCCTCATCGGCCTGGGACTGGCGATCGACTACGGCCTGTTCGTGGTGAGCCGGTTCCGCGAGGAGATGGCCGAGGGGTATCCACCGGACGCCGCAGTGCGCCGGTCCGTGGCCACCGCCGGCCGGACCGTGGTGTTCTCGGCGGTCATGGTCGGCGTGACCCTGTCGGGCCTGCTGGTCTTCCCGCAGGACTTCCTCAAGTCCGTCGCCTACGGCGCGATCGCCGCGGTGATCCTCGCCGCCGCGCTCTCGGTGACCCTGCTGCCGGCCGTGCTCATGCTGCTCGGCCACCGCGTCGACGCGCTCGGCATCAAGCGGATGCAGCGGCACCGCACCCGCGAGGAGGTCGAGAACGGCCTGTTCGGCCGCGTCGCCGACTTCTCCATGAAGCGCCCGGTGGCGGTGGCGATCCCGGTCGTGGTGGTGCTGGTCGCGCTCATCATCCCGTTCTCGGGCGTGAAGTTCGGCGGCATCAACGAGACCTACCTGCCGCCCGACAACCCCACGCGCGTCGCGCAGGAGGAGTACGACCAGAACTTCCCCGGCACGCGGACCGACCCGGTCAAGCTCGTGATCCTCGGCTCGGACGGCGCGACGCTGTCGCAGATCCGCTCGGCCGCCAACGAGGCCCCCGGGCTCACCGGGCCGTTCCAGTTCGCCCGCTCGGGCGGGCAGGACTCGCAGGGCCGCGAGGTAGTGGTCCTGCAGGCCGGCGTGGAGGACCGCAACGCGGCCACCGAGACCGTCGAGTACCTGCAGTCCTTCCCCATCCCCGCCGGCACCGAGGTGTTCGTCGGCGGCAACCCCGCCATGGAGAAGGACTCGGTCGACGCCCTGATCGCCGGGCTGCCATGGTTCGTCCTGTACGTCCTCGTGGCCACGACGCTGCTCATGTTCCTGGCGTTCGGGTCGCTGGTGCTGCCGATCAAGGCGGCCATCATGAACATGCTCGGCCTGGGCGCCACGCTGGGCATCCTCACGTGGATCTTCGTCGACGGGCACCTGTCCGGGCTGCTCGGCTTCACGCCGGGCCCGCTCACCTCGCCGGTCGTGGTGCTGCTCATGGCGATCATCTACGGACTGTCCACGGACTACGAGGTGTTCCTCGTCTCGCGGATGGTCGAGGCCCGCTCACGCGGCGCGCGCACCGCGGTGGCGATCCGCAGCGGCGTCGCCCAGACCGGGCGGATCATCACGTCGGCGGCGCTCATCCTCATCGTGGTGACGGGCGCGTTCGCCTTCTCCGAGATCGTGATGATGAAGTACATCGCGTTCGGCATGATCGCCGCGCTCATCATCGACGCCACCGTCATCCGCATGCTGCTGGTCCCGGCGGTCATGCAGATGCTCGGCACCGACAACTGGTGGGCGCCGAGGTGGATGAAGCGGGTCCAGGAGCGGATCGGCCTCGGCGAGGCCGAGATCGACGACGAGCCCGAGCTCCTCACCGGTCGGCCCGCCGACACCGACGGCACGGGACCGACCGGGGCCGCC
>NZ_KV824183.1:0-668 GCF_001815995.1 Dietzia sp. HMSC21D01
CGACGCGGTCGTGATGGGCGGCGGTCAGGTCTACGCCGCCGCGCTGCCCGCGGCCGACGAGTGCCTGGTGACCGAGATCGACGCCGACGCGCCCGGGACCGTGCTGGCGCCCACGTTGGACGCGGCGTGGGAGCGGGTGGAGGTCGGCGAGTGGATCACCGATCCACGGAGCCGCGTCGACGGGTACGACGACGAGGTGCGGCACCGGCACACCGTGTGGCGTCGCCGGGAGCGCTAGAACCACTTCCAGGTCTTGGGGATCTTCTCCCCCGCGGCGAGGATCTTGATCTTGGCGTTGGCCATGAAGCCGTTGATCTCGATGTCCAGATGCGGGCCGCCGTGGACCTCGTAGCGCCCCTCGTCGATCTTGAGATCGGTCATCGTCCGGTTCCCGGTGATCGTGACCGAGACGCCCGGCGGGAGCAGCACCCGGGCGTTGGCGGCCCACAGGTCCAGCTGGAGGTGGGTGCGGGGGCGGTCGACGACGGCCTCGCGGGCGTCGAGGTAGATCTCCCCCATCCACGAGGTGAGCCGGTAGTCGTCCGGCAGCATCCATCTCCCCTCGCGCTTGAGGGTGTCAAAGATCGAGGTGGTCTTCTGGCCCTCGTCCACGACGATGGCGGCGCCGGGGCGGGGGGCCGGCGGGCCCGGGCGGTGCGCGGCGGGCG
>NZ_KV824184.1:0-3543 GCF_001815995.1 Dietzia sp. HMSC21D01
AAAAACGCCCCCCGCCGGGCCTGACGGCCCCGGCGGCCGGTCCTGACAGACCGCGCGGCTCCTGCCGGGGAGGCGCCGCCCACCCCCGTGTGTGGCCGACCCGCGGGCCGCTCCACGACACCCGGGCGGACATTCCGCGCCGGGCACGCTATCCTGTGGGCAGGCAGATACTCACACTTGCAATGGGCACCCCCGAGGTGGCCCAGCACCGTTTCCGAGGGGGTCAGGTCAATGGGCCGAGGCCGCGCGAAGGCGAAGCAGACCAAGGTCGCTCGCGAACTCAAGTACAACACTCCGCAGACGGACCTAGAACGTCTTCAGCAGGAGTTGTCGGGTGGGGGGTCGTCCATGCGGCTCAGCACCGACGAGGACGACGACCCCTACGGGTCGTGGTCCGACGGCGACACCAGGTACTGACCACTCCCGCTCCCGCCAGACCTCTCGTGGGCCGGGCATCCCCCTACGGATGCCCGGCCCCCGTACGTGGCGCGGGCGGGGATAAACCGAGAACCACAGCGACCCGGCCGGAACTGCCCCGGCCGGGTCGCTGTCGTCGTGCAGCCCGCGTGGGGCGGTCAGAACCGCGCGTGTGAGCCCTCGAGCACCACGCGGGGCGCGTCGGCGTCCTCGCCGGCCTTCTCCACGTGGCCGATCACCCAGTTCTCCACGTGGCGGGCGGTGAGGACGGCCTGGGCCCGGTCCACGTCCTCCTCGGGCAGAACTGCGACCATGCCCACGCCCATGTTGAACGTGCGCTCCATCTCCGCCTGCTCGACGCGGCCGTGGTGCGCGATCGTGCCGAACACGGCGGGCACGGGCCACCGACCGCGGTCGAGCCGTGCGACCAGACCGCGTGGCATCACGCGGGCCAGGTTCTCGGCCAGGCCACCGCCGGTGACGTGGCTGAACACGCGGACGTCGGTCTCGGCGATGAGGCTCAGGCAGTCGAGAGCGTAGATCCGCGTCGGCTCGAGCAGCTCCTCGCCCAGCGTGCGGCCGAACTCCTCGACGTGCCCCTCGAGGGGCAGCCGCGCGAGGTCGAGCAGTACGTGCCGGGCCAGGGAGTACCCGTTGGAATGCAGCCCCGAGGAGGCCATTCCGACGATGACGTCGCCCGGCCGGACGTTCTCGGCCTGGAGGATCTCGTCGGCCTCCACGATCCCCACGCCGGTAGCGGAGATGTCGTACTCGCCCGGCGCCATGAGGCCCGGGTGCTCGGCGGTCTCGCCGCCCAGCAGCGCACAGCCGGCGCGGACGCATCCCTCGGCGATGCCCTCGACGATGTCGGCGACGTGCTCGGGGACGACCTTGCCGATCGCGATGTAGTCCTGAAGGAAGAGCGGCTCGGCGCCGCACACCACGAGGTCATCGACCACCATGGCGACCAGGTCGATCCCGACCGTGTTGTGCACGTCCATCGCCTGGGCGACCGCGATCTTGGTGCCGACACCGTCCGTGGACGAGGCGAGCAGCGGCTGGCGGTAGGTGTTCTTCAGTGAGAACAGCCCGGCGAAGCCACCGAGGCCCCCCATCACCTCCGGCCGGGTCGCCCGCTTGGCGTGCGGCGCGAACAGCTCCACCGCGCGCTCACCCGCGTCGATGTCGACGCCGGCGGCGGCGTACGAGGCGCCGGTCGGGGGGTGTGGGTTCTCGGTCATGTGGTGTCTCTCCTCGTCGGCGCCGCTCTCGGGCGCCCGGTGGGGGTCGGCGGTCGACGCCGGTGTCAGAGCCTGTGGACGGCGTCCGCGATCTCGCTGCTGTCCGGGGCCTCGGCGATCTCCAGCTCGCCGACCTCGGCGGCGTGCGCACGCACGGCCGCGCTCATGGCCGAGTCGTCGGGGAGTTCGATGGGATAGTGCCCGTCGAAACACGCCGCGCACAGCTCCTCGCTGCGCTGGCCGCTCGCCTCGATCATCCCGTCGACCGAGACGTACCCGAGGCTGTCCGCGCCGATCGCGCGACGCACTCCCTCGAGCATCCCGTCCGACGCGTCGACGCCGTTGGCGATAAGTTCCGCCGGGCTGGCGAAGTCGATGCCGTAGAAGCACGGCCAGCGCACCGGCGGCGAGGCGATCCGGACGTGCACCTCGAGGGCGCCCGCCTCGCGCAGCATCCGCACCAGGGCACGCTGCGTGTTGCCCCGGACGATCGAGTCGTCCACCACCACCAGGCGTTGCCCCCGGATCACCTCGCGCAGGGGGTTGAGTTTGAGGCGGATGCCCAGCTGACGAATGGTCTGGCTGGGCTGGATGAACGTGCGGCCCACGTAGGCGTTCTTCGTGAGCCCCTGCGCGAACGGGATGCCCGAGCCCTGGGCGTACCCGACGGCCGCCGGCGTGCCGGACTCGGGCACCGGGATGACCAGGTCGCCGTCGGCGGGGTGTTCACGGGCCAGCCGGCGACCGATCTCGACGCGGGCGGAGTTGACCAGACGCTGGTTGATCACCGAGTCCGGCCGGGCCAGGTAGACGTACTCGAAGACGCACGTCTTGGGGGTCGGGGGCGAGAGCTTGCGGGACCGTACACCGTCGGCGTCGATCGCGATGAGCTCTCCGGGCTCGATGTCGCGGACGAACGAGGCGCCCACGATGTCCAGGGCGGAGGTCTCCGAGGAGACGACCCACCCGCGCTCCAGGCGACCGAGCGCCAGCGGGCGGACCCCGTGCGGGTCACGCGCCGCGTACAGGGTGTTCTCGTCGGAGAAGGTGAGGCAGTAGGCACCCCGCAGGTGCGGGAGCAGGCGGGCGGCGGCCTCCTCGAGCCCGCCCTCCCGCGCCTCGTGCGCGAGCAGGGTCGAGATGATGTCGGAGTCCGAGTGCGCGCTGTCCTCGGTGTACCCGCGGATGCCCAGCTCGGTGGCGTGCCGCTTGAGCTCGCGGGTGTTGACGAGGTTGCCGTTGTGCCCGAGGACCACGGAACCGCCCTCGGTGGTGGGGCGGAACATCGGCTGGGCGTTGTCCCAGCTCGCCGCGCCCGTGGTCGAGTACCGGCAGTGGCCGATCGCGACGTGGCCGTGCATCGACTCGAGCGTCTTCTCGTCGAAGACCTGGCTCACGAGGCCGAGGTCCTTGTAGACGAGGACCTGCTCGCCGTCGGCGACGGCGATACCGGCCGCCTCCTGGCCGCGGTGCTGTAGCGCGTACAGGCCGTAGTAGGTGAGTTTGGCGACGTCCTCGCCGGGGGCCCACACCCCGAAGACGCCGCACTCCTCGACGGGGCCGATCCGTTCGGTGTCGATCGGCAGACCCGCCGGTCCGGGCGCGGACGGGTCCGGCAGCCCGAGCCCCACGGCTGCGGGGACGCCGGTACGGCGCAGTGCCCCGGACGGTGCCGGACGTGACGACGTGCTCTCCACCAGCTGGTGCTCCCTCACGGCTTTCGGGACTCCCCGCCCGGACGGACCCCGACGGTGTGTGCTGCAAGTCTACGTTCCCCGACCCCCGTGACCCCAAAGCCAGCGGCGGCACCCCCTCCAGCCGGCCGGCGAGCGGACCACCCGAGGGCCGCGGTCACGCCCGGCGGACGACGGGCAGGCCCGCGGCG
>NZ_KV824185.1:0-7427 GCF_001815995.1 Dietzia sp. HMSC21D01
CCAGGCGTCGGGCGGCCGCCGCGGAGATCTCCGTGCCGATCCCCACCACGTCGGCCCCGCCGGCGTCCCGGCCGACGGCGTCGAGAACCCCGGCGAGGTAGTGGCCGGTTCCCGCGCCCGCTTCGAGGACGACGCGGCGGGAGACGGACCCGGCCGGGGCGCCCGCCCCGATAGCGTCGCGGGCCACCGCCGCCAGCTCGTCGAGGACCCCGTCGAAGAGCCCCGAGGACAGCACCCGGTCGCGGGCCGCGACCTGATCGGCGGTGTCCCCGGGGAAGCGCCGACCCCGGGGGCCGAAGAGGCTGAGATACCCCTGGCGGGCCCGGTCGAACGGATGCCCGGAACCGCACGTGACGCCCTGGTCGGTCGCCCGCATCGCCTCCCCGCAGAGCGGGCAGCGCAACAGGGGCACGATCCGTCGGAGGGCGGGTCCGGGGGTCACGCCCGCGGTCGATCCGCGAGGTCGCGGAGCAACCCGAGCAGCGTGCGGGTGGCGAATCCCGTCGCGATGGGCCCGACCTCGTCGATCTCCTCGGGAGAGCGGGCCGGCCCGGCGATGTCGAGGTGCGCCCACGGGCGGCCGTCGACGAAGCCCTCGAGGAAGAGCGCCGCGGTGATGGCGCCCGGTCCCTTCGGTGCCTGGCGGCGGTCGGCGACGTCGGAGCGGGCCGCCGGACGCAGATCGTCGGGGAGCGGGAGCCGCCACCACCGCTCCCCCGCCCTCGCCCCCGCGGCGGCGACCCGGTCGGCGAGATCGTCGTCGGTGGCCATGACCGCACCCGTCCGCATCCCCAACGCCACCTTCATCGCGCCGGTGAGCGTCGCGACGTCGATCACCACCTCCGGGTCGCACTCGGCGATGCCGTGAGCCAATGCGTCGGCCAGGACCATCCGGCCCTCCGCGTCGGTGTTGGTGACCTCGGAGGTCGTCCCGCCCACATGGGTGACGACGTCGCCCGGACGGTAGGCGGAACCGGAGAGCATGTTCTCCGCCGACGGCACCACCACCGTGAGATCCACTCCCGTGTACGCGGGCGCGGTGTCCGCGCAGAACGCCTCCGCCGCCGCCACGACGGCCGCCGAGCCCGCCATGTCGGTCCGCATGAGGTGCATGCCGTCGGCCGGTTTCACCGAGATCCCGCCCGTGTCGAACGTGATGCCTTTGCCCACCAGCAGCACCCGCGGGCCCGGGCCGGGGCGACGGGCCACCAGAACGGCCGGAGGGTTCGCCGAGCCACCGCCCACCGCGAGCACGCCGCCGAACCCGCCGGAGACGAGATCCCCACCCGAGAGGACGTCCGCGCGCATCCCAGCGGCGCGCAGCGCCCCGGCCATCCGCCCCCCCAGCCACTCCGGCGTCTTCCGGTCCGAGGGGGCGCCGGCGAGATCGCGGGCCGCGGCCGTCGCCCGCGCGGCCTCCACCGCCGTCGCCACCTCACGGCAGACGCGCTCCTCGTCGTCGTCGCCCCCTCCCGGTCCCGCGGTGACCACCACCACGAGTTCCGGCGCCACCGGCGCGGGGTCGGCCGCGAACACGTCCTGGCCGCGCGCCCCCAACAGGTAGCCCAGGACCACGTCCGCCACCCGGTCTGTCGGGACCTCGCCGGGCACCGAGACCGCCACCGGTTCGACGGACCCGGCCTCGCGGAGGTGACGCGCCAGCGCCGCGCCCGCGCGGCGATGCCCCAACCCGTGGTCCACGGCGCCCGACCAGCCCGAACGCGGCGTCGACCCGTCGACCTCCACCTCCAGCACGGCACGCCCGTCACGGACGGTCACACTGACCTCACGGGCCAGGCCGCGCGTCACCCGGCCGGCCTCCGGACGACGCACCACGACGGGCCGCGCTGCCGCGGGGACCTCACCGGACGCGACACGGACCGCGGGCAGGGGGCGGCTGGGGACATCGGACATCGGCGGTACCTTCCGGTGACATGAGTCGGCGCATCCGCCACAAGGGTCGGATGCGCCGGCATCGGTGGGACGATCGATCAAGAGGTGGCCTGCGTCAGCTCCTCGCCGAGCGACTTGGCCTCATCGGGGGTCAGCTCGACGACCAGTCGACCGCCGCCCTCGAGAGGGACGCGCATGACGATCCCGCGGCCCTCCTTGGCCGCTTCCATCGGTCCGTCACCGGTCCTGGGCTTCATAGCCGCCATCAGGTCGATTCCCTTCGTCCTAGTCCGCGGGGCGCGCCCTGCCGGGCGCCCGTGCCCACGATCGGTACTGCTCCAGTGGATACAACAGATTCTAGCGCGTCCGGCCCGACTCGGACGTCGTAGCAGACCGACCGTCCGCACCACGCACCCCGCCGACCGCGCCGCCGTCCGCCCCGACGGGCGCGCCGACGGGCGCGCCGTCACCGACGGCGGTCTCCCCGAGCCGCGCCCGCAACCTGTCGATCTCCAGCGCGGCCTGCTCCAGGGTCCAGTCGACCTCGGCCATCGTGTACCCGCGCGCGGACACCCCGAGGCGTACCGCCCGGATATCATCCCCGGACAGCGGGCCCTGCGGCAGGCGGGTGACGGTGTGGCCCGCCTCCACTGCGGGCAGCAACTCCGAACGCCCGAACACCAGCAGCGACAGCGCGAACAGGCCCGAGGCCACGATCAGCGTCACGACCACGTAGACGACGATGGTGAGCATCGCGCTCCCCTCCTGTAGTGACGACCGCCGCGCCCAGTCTCCCACACGGGTCAGGCCAGACCGCGTACAGTCCGCGCAGGTCGGCGGGTGCCCACGATCGACGCGACCATCTCCAGGGCGCGCAGCGTGCCCGGCACGTCGTGCGTGCGGAACACCCGTGCGCCGAGGTAGGCGGCGACCGACGTGGCCGCCAGCGTGCCCTCCGCGCGGTCGTCCACCCCGGCGTCCAGGGTCTCGCCGATGAAGTCCTTGTTGCTCAGGGCCATGAGCACCGGGTATCCCACCGCCACGATCTCGTCCATCCGCCTGAGCAGTTCGAGCCCGTGGAAGGTGTTCTTGCCGAAATCGTGGGTCGGGTCGATGAGGACGCCGTCGGCCGGCACCCCCGCGGCCAGCGCCCGCTCGGCCGCGGACGTGAGCTCCTCGACGACGTCACGGACCACGTCGGCGTACCCCACCCGGAACGGGCGCGTCCGCGGCACCGCGCCTCCGGTGTGCGAGCACACGAAGCCCGCGCCGGCCTCCCCGGCCGCGGTGAGCACCCCGGGGTCGTGGCCCGCCCACGTGTCGTTGACCACGTCCGCCCCGGCCGCGAGCGCGCGCCGCGCCACCTCACCGCGCCATGTGTCCACCGAGATGAGCACGTCCGGGTGCCGCCCGCGCACCGCCTCGACGAACGGTACGACCCGGCGGGTCTCCTCGTCGACGTCGACGAGGTCCCCCGGCCCGGCCTTGACGCCGCCGATGTCGAGGACGTCGGCCCCCGCCGCCACGACCTCGTCGACGCGGCGCATCGCCGCGGGATCGGTGAACGTCGCGCCGCGGTCGTAGAACGAGTCGGGGGTGCGGTTGACGATCGCCATGACCAGGGGGCGGTCCACCGGCACCGGCCGACCGCACAGAGTGGGTGCCACGACCGGCCGGGGAGCGGGGCCCGGCTGGGTGGCGGGCTGGTTGGCGGGCTGGGTGGCGGGCGCGGCGACGGGCGGGGTCACCTGCGTCCTCCACAGGCGTCGAGAGCGGCATCGAGGTCCTCGCGCACCACGAGGCACTCCAGCGCCTCCGGCTTGACCAGCCCGGCCTCCGCCAGCCCGTCGACCCAGTCGAGCAGCGGGCGGTAGAACCCGATGGGGTCGTAGAGCACGACCGGCTTGAAGTGGAACCCCAGCGACGCCGAGGTCCACATCTCGAACATCTCCTCCATGGTCCCGATCCCCCCGGGCAGGGTGAGGAACGCGTCGGAGCGCTCCTCCATCTCCCGCTTGCGTTCCCGCATGGTGGTGACGACGACGAGCTCGTCGGCCGCCGTGTCGGCGACCTCCCGCACCCGCAGCCCCTCGGGGATCACCCCGACCGTCCGGGCGCCGCCCGCGCGTGCCGCCTCGGCCAGCGCGCCCATCATCGAGACGTTGCCCCCGCCCGAGACCAGCGACCAGCCCCGGCGGGCGATCGCGTCACCCACCTCGGTCGCGATCTCCAGCAGGCGCGGGTCGTAGGTCGAGGACGCGCAGTAGACGCACACCCGGCGGCTCGGGACCGGCGCCATCAGCGCTCGACCCCGCGGTGCTCCTCGCCGATGAGGTCCTCCCGCTGCTCGGACGTCAGCGCCGCCCGGTGGTGCGCCTCGCGGATGAACTCCACCGCCTCGGGCACCGAGTCGGTCACGAGGAACAGCTCGAGGTCGGACGCCGAGATCATGCCTTGTTCGGCCAGCGTGCCGCGGATCCAGTCCACCAGCGGGGACCAGAAGTCCACGCCCAACAACACGATCGGGAACCGGGTGATCTTGTCGGTCTGGACCAGGGTGATGGCCTCGAAGAACTCGTCGAGGGTGCCGAACCCGCCCGGCGTACACACGAACGCCTGCGTGTACTTGACGAACATCGTCTTGCGGATGAAGAAGTACCGGAAGTGCAGACCGAGGTCGACCCATCGGTTCATGCCCTGCTCATGGGGCAGCTCGATACCCAGCCCGACCGACTGCCCGTCGGCCTCCCACGCGCCCTTGTTGGCGGCCTCCATCTGGCCCGGGCCACCGCCGGTCACCACCGCGTAGCCCGCCTCGGACAGCGCGCGGCCCAGTTCCACCGCCTGCTCGTAGGCGGGGTCACCGGGCCGGGTGCGGGCCGAACCGAACACGCTGACCGCGTCCCTCAGCTCCGCCAGGGCGCCGAAGCCGTTGACGAACTCGCTCTGGATACGCAGGACCCGCCACGGGTCGGTGTGCAGCCAGTCGGTGTCCTGGTTCTTGTCCAGCAGTCGCTGGTCGGTGGTCGTGCGCCCGCCGTCCTTCTGTCGACGGACGAGGACGGGTCCACGCATGTGGACCGGGTCGTTGGGGGCCATGGGCCGTGTCTCCTTCTCTGGTCTGGTGTATCGGGCGGCGGCGCGGGCCCTGGCTCGGGCGGGGCGCCGGTGCCGTCTCAGCCCGAGGTGGTGAGGTAGTCGCGCAGCGTCCGGGTCACCTCGGTGATCTGGACGGCGGGAGAGTGCTCATCGCGCTTGTGCGCCAATCCGGGGTCGCCGGGTCCGAGGTTGACCGCCGGGATCCCCAGGGCGGCGAACCGGGACACGTCGGTCCAGCCGTACTTGGCGCGGACCCGCCCGCCGGCCGCCCGGACGAGGTCCGCCGCGGCGGGGGCGCTCAGCCCCGGCAGCGCACCCGGCGACAGGTCGGTCAGCTCCCAGTACAGACCCGGCTCGGTCGGCGGGACCTCTCCGGTCTCCACCCGCGGGAACCCGGCGAGTCCGAGGGCGTCGAGCGCGTGCGCGAGGGCGGCGTCCGTGTCGCGGTCCGGGGCCGAACGGAAGTTGACGTCGAGCCAGGCCTCGTCCGGCACGGTGTTGCCGGCGACGCCCGCCGACATCCTCACCGCCTGCAGCCCCTCCCGGTAGACGCAGCCGTCGATGTCCACCGACCGGGCCTCGTACGCGGCGAGTGCGGCGAGCACCGGCGCGAGGCGGTGCACTGCGTTGTCGCCGAGCCAGCTGCGCGCCGAGTGCGCGCGCACGCCGCGGGCGTGGACCCGGATCCGCAGGGTCCCCTGACACCCGGCCTCGATCAGTCCGCCGGTGGGCTCACCGAGGATCGCGACGTCCCCGCCCAGCCAGTCGCGGTGGCTGCGTTCGAGGTGACCGAGGCCGTTGGCCGTCGCCTCGATCTCCTCGCAGTCGTAGAGCACGAGGGTGAGGTCGTGGGCCAGGTCCTCACTGTCCGCCAGTAGCGCGAACAGGTGGAGGAACACCGCGTCGCCTGATTTCATGTCGACCGTCCCGCAGCCGCGCAGGATCCGCTCGTCGGCCTCGCCGGTGATCCGGCACGGGACGTTGTCGGCGAGCGGCACCGTGTCGAGGTGCCCGGCCAGCACGACCCGGGTCGGCAGCCCGCGTCGGGTCCGGGCGAGAACCCGGTTGCCGTCGCGGATCACCTCCGTCCTCCCCGCGGCCGGGCCGGTGAAGGCCGCGACGGTCGACTCGAGCGCGGCGTGTACGGCCGTGGCGATCTCGTCCTCCTGCCGCGAGGGGCTGGGGATGTCGACCAGGGCGCGGGTGAGGTCGACCGGGTCGGCGGTCAGATCGAGGGCGGCGGTCACGGTCTCCACCCTAGTTGCCCGGGCCGGGTGCGCGACTCGACCGTGACCGGTGTGGGTCCGGGCAGACCGCTAGCATCGGGGCCATGAGTGCACATGGAGCCGTGGCCACCGGAATCGCCACCCTGACGTCCGACCACACCGTCCTCGACGTGTGGTACCCCGAGCCGGAGCTGGGCGCCGCCTCCTCGAGCGGTCACACCGTCCTGTCCGGCGACGAGGTGCCCGCCGAGCTCGCGTCCCTGATCGGGCCGGACGAGGACCGCGGCGTCGAGCGGGTGGCCGTGCGGGTCGAGATCTCCGACCTCACCGAACCCCCGGCGGACGCCTACGACGCCTACCTCCGCCTGCACCTGATCAGCCATCGCCTCATCCGGCCGCACTTCGCCAACATGGACGGCCTGTTCGGCAAGCTCACCAACGTCGTGTGGACGAACTTCGGCCCCTGCGCCGTCCCGGGCTTCGAGCTGGTCCGGGCCAAGCTCCGCGCCCGCGGCCCGGTGACCGTGTACGGAGTGGACAAGTTCCCGCGCATGGTGGACTACGTGGTCCCGTCGGGCGTGCGGATCGCCGACGCCGACCGGGTCCGCCTCGGCGCGCACCTAGCCGAGGGCACCACCGTCATGCACGAGGGCTTCGTCAACTTCAACGCCGGCACGCTGGGCGCGTCGATGGTCGAGGGCCGCATCTCCGCGGGCGTCGTCGTGGGTGCGGACTCCGATGTCGGTGGCGGGGCCTCCATCATGGGCACCCTCTCCGGGGGCGGCAAGGAGACCATCTCGATCGGCGAGCGTTGCCTCCTCGGCGCCAACTCGGGCGTCGGCATCTCGCTCGGTGACGACTGCGTGGTCGAGGCCGGCCTCTACGTCACCGCCGGCACGAAGGTGGACGTCCGCGCCGGGGCCTGGGCGGAGCGCGAGCCGGTCAAGGCCGGGCAGCTGTCCGGGATGGACAACCTGCTGTTCCGCCGCAACTCCGTCTCCGGTGCGGTCGAGGCCGTGCCGTGGAAGCGCGAGGGCGTCGAGCTCAACGCGGACCTGCACGCCAACGACTGAGACCCGTCCAGCAACGAGAAGACGGTTCCGCACACCCCCACTCGGGCGATGTGTGCGGAACCGTCTTCTCGATGTGCGGTGGGGGGACGAGGGGCCCGGGCCGGGCGGCGCCGCGCGGCGGACCGTGCGAGCGGAC